>NZ_WVTE01000255.1:0-82795 GCF_009939605.1 Rhodococcus sp. YH1
CCTCGGTGGACAGTCCTTCCCGGCGCAGATAGTCCTTCACCCACCACAGCTCGTCGTCGCTGCGATGCGGGATGGGTTTGCCGGCTCCCCTGAGGTTGTCGAAGTCGCCCCGCTCCTGCGCGACGCGGATCTGACGTTCGATCCACGACTCGAAGGTGATGTCCGGCCGCTTGCGCTCGGTCATGGAGGCGATTGTCCTCCGCGGGGCGCCGGGTTTCACGGTCGCGGGGTGACCGGGACCGTCGCCGACACGCCGATCGGATCGGCGACGAGGGGCGTCGCGACCATGTGCCAGCGGCCGCACGCGCAGCGCTGGTAGTGCACCACGCCTTCGCTCGTCGGGTGGCGGGAGACCTCGGTCCAGTGGTGGCGATGGGATGTCTGCATGCCACCCAGCGTGATGTAATGGCATTGTGCATCTCAACCCTTACGGCGAGTATGCCGTGCGGCTCGCCGCGGATCTGGTGAACGACCCGCCCGTGACCGTCGACGCGCTGGTGCAGCGCTGCGTCGAGGCGGGCCTGGTGATCGACTTCCCGGTCGGTGCCGACGACCTGCTCGGCGTCGGCGCGATGCTCGGACGCTGGTGCCGCGTCGTCGACGCGACCGGGGACGCCGAGCGCGCCGCGCTGGTCAACGAGATGCTTGCCGCCGCATCGGCGTACCCGCGCATGACGAACCACGCCGGCGACGGCTGGCACCTGCACTACCGGGACGACCAGCATTCCCTCGCCGGTGTCGTCGAGGCCCTCGTCTCCGTGGGAACGGCCCTGCACCTGGTGGGCCGGGGCATGCACCGCCTCGGCCGCTGCGCCCTCGACGAGTGCGACCACGTCTACGCGGACACCTCCCGCAACGGGCGGCAGCGGTACTGCTCGCCGCGGTGCGCGAACCGCGACGCCGTGCGCCGGCACCGGGCCGCGCACGTCGGGTGAGCCCGGACGATCAGCGCGGAGCGGTGCCGACGACGACGGTCGCGAACGCGTCGTCGCTGTGTACCACCTGCGGGATCAGCCCGCTGCGGGCGAAGCACTCGGCGATCCCGGCGGCCTGCCGCTCGCTCGATTCGACCAGCAGGTGCCCGCCCGGTGCCAGCCATCGCCCGGCCGTCGCGGCCACCCGCCGCAGCACGTCGAGGCCGTCGGCGCCCCCGTCGAGGGCGATGCGGTCCTCGTGGTCCCGGGCCTCGGCGGGCAGCAGCGTCAGGTCCGCGGTCGGTACGTACGGCACGTTCGCGAGCAGGAGATGGACGCGCCCGCGCAGCACCTCGGGGAGCGGGTCGTAGAGGTCGCCCTCGTACACCCGGCCGCCGAGCGCGGCGACGTTGCGGCCCGCGCACCGCACCGCGGCGGGATCGAGGTCCGTCGCATGCAGGTCCACCCCGGCAACGGCCGTCGCCACCGCGGCACCCAGGGCCCCCGAGCCGCAGCACAGGTCGACGACGACGGCGCCGGGCAGGGCGAGAGCGACGGCGCGATCGACGAGGAACTCGCTGCGCCGGCGCGGCACGAACACCCGGGGGTCCAGGAGGATGCGCAGGCCGTGGAACTCGGTCCAGCCGAGGATGTGCTCGAGCGGCTCGCCGGCGGCGCGCCGGTCCACCATGCCGGCGAGCTCGCCGGGCGTGCCGGCGGCCTCGACGAGCAGCCGCGCCTCCTCCTCCGCGAACACGCAACCCGCGCGCCGCAGGGTGGCCGCGACGGCGGAGGGATCCGGCGGAGTCGGCATGCGGCGGTGTCCCGGTCTCAGTCGGCGAGATCCTTGTATTCGGGGTGCTTGTCGATGAAGCCGTCGACGAACGGGCAGATCGCCACCACCCGCTTGCCGCGGGCACGCACGTCGTCGAGCGCGAACCGCACCAGCGTGCTCGACAGGCCCTGGCCCGAGTAGGCGCGGTCGACCTCGGTGTGGTCGAACACGAGTTGAACGTCGCCGTCGGGGTGGTACTGGGTGTAGCCGACGACGGTGTCGCCGTCGCGCAGTTCGTAGCGCTGTTGCTGCGGATTGTGGACGGCGACGACGGACGGGTCGCTCATGGCATTCCTCCGGCTGTTCAGGTGTTGTCGAGCAGGTGCGCGCGCATCGCGGTGTACGTGTCACCGAAGCGGGTCACGTCCTGAGGGCTGAGCAGGTCGAACACGTAGGAGCGTACGGCCTCGACGTGTCCGGGGCTGGCCTGGGCCAGCTTCGCGGCGCCGGCCTCGGTGAGTTCGGCCAGCATGCCGCGCTTGTCCTCGTCGCATTCGACGCGTTGCACCCAGCCGGCGTCGACGAGGCGGCTGATCGCGCGGGTGACGCCGCTGCGGGTCGTGACGACGGCGTCGGCGAGGGCGCGCATGCGCAGCCGCCGGCCGGGGGCCTCCGAGAGGGCGACCAGCAGTTCGTAGTCGGTGAGGGACATCCCGGAGTCCTGGGTGAGCTGCTTGTCCAGGGCGCTCATCAGCAGCCGGGTGCTGTCGAGGTAGGCGCGCCAGGTGCGCTGCTCGTCGTCGCTGAGCCACCGGGTCTTCGTCATCCGTCGAGAATAACCGGGTGGTTGCTCAGGAAATCAATTCGGCCGTCACTGTTGCGGGGGACGTACCGGGTGCCGGCTGACGATGGAGATCCGGTTGAACGCGTTCATCGCCACGGCAACCCACGCGATCGCGGAGAGTTCGTCCTCGGTGAGCCGGGCGCGCGCGAAGTCGTAGTCCCGGTCCTGCAGGTGACTGTCGGGCAGCGTGGTGATCGACTCGGCGAGGGCGAGAGCGGCCTGCTCCTGCTCGGTGAACAGGTCCGTCTCCCGCCAGGCCCGCAGCACCGCGAGTCGCTGGGTGGTCTCGCCCTCGCGCAGGGCGTCCCGGACGTGCACGTCCAGGCAGTAGGCGCAGCCGTTCATCTGGGAGACGCGTACGTTCACCAGCTCCACGAGCCGACGCTCGAGTCCGGCGTCGGCCGTGGCCTGGCGGATCGCTTTGGCTACCTCGATCTGCGCCCGGTACACCGGGCGGGTCTGCTTGTCGATCGGGACGCGCGCCTCGCTCACTCCGGCGGCGATACGTGCACGGAGATGTAGAGGGCTTCGCCGAGCTGCTCGAGCAGGCCCAGCTGGGTCTCCAGGTAGTCGATGTGTTCTTCCTCGTTCGCGAGGATCTCCTCGAAGATGCGGGCCGAGGTGATGTCGCTGACCGAGCGCATGTACTCGGAGCCCTTGCGGAGGCGGTCGCGGGCCTCGATCTCGACCTGCAGGTCGGCCTCGAACATCTCCTTGACCGTCTCGCCGAGCCGCAGCGTGCCGAGCCGCTGGTAGTTGGGCAGGCCCTCGAGGAACAGGATCCGGTCGGTGAGGGTTTCGGCGTGCCGCATCTCCTCGAAGGATTCGGCGCGGGTGTGCGCGGCGAGCTTGGTCCAGCCGTTGTTGTCCTGCATCTTCGAGTGCAGGAAATACTGGTTGATCGCCGTGAGCTCGGCGGTGAGCTGCTCGTTGAGGTACTCGATGACCTTCTTGTCGCCCTTCATGGCGCCTCCCGGGGACCGAACGCGGATCGACCGCCGGGTAGGGGTCTAGACGGCGGTCTCGAGTTCGATCCTCTCATCCCGCTCGCGGGATGCGCGAACGATCGCCGAGATATTTCGGACGCACCGTCCGCAGTCGGTGCCGGCGCGGCAGGCCGCGCCGATCTCGCGGGTGCAGCGCGCCCCGGCAGCGATGTGGGCCTCGATGTGCCGGTGCGAGAGAGCGTGGCAGCTGCAGACGATCATCGAGACCCTCCTGGACGTACTACTTAGGTTCACCAAACCTTACCTCAATGAGGTGTGGCTTACCTGTGAGCGTAGTCACAATCCGGCCTCGGGCGCCCCGGGTAAGTGCCCAGTCCCGGCCCGGGGTGCCCTGAGGCCGGTGCTGCCGGGCTCAGGGCTGCCGAGTTCAGGGCTGCCGAGTTCAGTGCTGCTGTGACTGCAACTGCGACGCCACCACCTGGTTGATCCGCTGCAGACCGCCGGGGGTCAGACCCGGTAGCTGTCCCTCGATGGTCCGGACGATCGCGCTGTCGTCGATCACCTTCTCGCTGGACTGGATGAGCACGGTCCCAGCGCCCGTGAAGTCGAACTGCCGCTCCTCCCCGGACTGCACACCGAACATGCGCGCCCCCGCCGCCACGAAGCCGTTGACCCACGCCTCGTCGTAGTGATGGCTCGGCGACGGGCAGTCCGCCCACCCGACGAGCGCCTCGGGATCGACCCGCAGCGGCGGCTCGGCGAACATCACGGGCCCGTTCGACGACGCGAGGAACTTGCCCGTCCCGATCAGCGTGAGGAAGCCCGGCACGATCGACTGGTTCAGCGACAGCCCGGGCTCGAACGCGAGCAGGTTCGCGGCCCGGATGGTGAGGTTGCCGTCGTCGAGGTCGTAGGAGTTGATGTCGTACCCACGGTCACCGAGGATCAGCTTCCCGTACCCCTCGGCGACGACGTAGTCACCCATGTACAGCGGGGCCGAGAACTGGTGCGCCACCATCTGCAGCAGCTGCCCCTGCAGTCCGTGGGTGAGCGAGGTGAACTGCACCTGCCCGTAGTAGGCGATCATCGCGCCCTTGGACAGGAACCACGGGCTCTGCAGGTCGATGCAGAAGGCGTAGTGGTTGCCGGGCAGGTTGTCGCTGCCGACGAGGTGGGACGGGTTCAGGACGACGCTCACAGCTTCTCCTCCGACGCTTGCACGTAGACGATGCCCTGACCGGTGCATTCGAGCTGGAGGCCCTCGCCGCCGCTGCGCCCCGCGGTGCGCCAGCTCATCGCGGACTTCAGTTCCGTCCGCACCGGTCCGTGGGCGGCGATGAAGGACTGCGGGTCGACGACGACCGGGGCCGGCCCGCCGACCTGCAGCTCGAGGAATCCACCGTGCCCGAGCAGCACCGCGGCCCCGCGCCCGGACAGCTGGGTGGTGAACATGCCGGTGCCGGTCACCATGCCGGTGGCGGCGCTGCGCAGCGCGCCCAGGAAGCCGCCACCGCCACCGCCGCCCCCGGCCGGGGGCGCCGACATCGACACCACCGAGCTCTGCAGGCTCGCGGTGTATCCCAGCAGCCGCGACGCCTCCACCCGCAGCTCGCCGCCCGCGGACAGGTCCACCACGTGCACCTCGAGGCCGCGGAAGCCGTAGTGCACCACGCCGTTGCCCTGCGCGAGCATCGTGCGTTCGTGCTCGCCCTGCATCATCCGTCCCGCCATCCCGGCGATCCCGCCCATGCCCGGCATCCCACCGGCCCCGGGTACCTGGTGCGGAGCGAACTGCACCATGCCGGTGTAGAACAGCATCCCGCCGCGACGGGCGACGACCGGCCCGGACTGGTTCAGATCGACCTTGACGACCTTGCCGTTGATCTTCGAGAACACCGCTGTCTCCGTCATCGCTGCCTCCCTCACCGCTCCGCCGGCTGGATGGACACGACGCCCATGCCGTCCCACCGCAGCGAGAACGCCTCGCCGCTGCCCTGACCGACGAACGTGCGCCACGAGACGTCGGTGACGAACGACTGGCTCAACTGTCCCTTCGCGCACACGAACGCGTCCGGGTCGACGACGAGCGGGTACTGCGGCGAGACCTCGAGGTGGATCAGTGGGCCACCGGCCGACAGCAGCGCGACCTGCCCGCTGCCGGTGACCGTCGTGGTGAACAGGCCCTGGCCACTCATGTTGCCGCGCACCCCGGCGAACGTGACGTTCGTGGTGAGGTTGCCGTTCAGGGCGAGCAGTTGCTCCGACTCGACCTGCAGCGTCTCGTTGTTCAACTCGAGCACCGTGACGTCCTGCCCCTGGTGGGCGAGATAGACCACGCCGTTGCCGGCGCACTCCATCAGCGACAGGCCCTCACCCGTGGCCCGCTGCCGCAGGCCGGCCAGCACGCCCTCGCCGCCGCCGAATCCGGCCGACTTGAACTGCACCTGGCCCTCGTACGCCACCATCGACCCCGACAGTGCCCGGATGCTGGTGTTGTTCAGGTGCGCCTCTATGACCCGTTTCGATCTCTCGACCAGTCGCATGCGCGAACACGATAGACGCTCGGCCGCCGGTGCGCCCTTCCGGCTCGCGCCCGCCCGATGCGGACACCCCACAATGGGTGCGTGCCCGATGTTCCCGACCGGACCCTGCTCGGCCGCGCCTTCGCCGTGCTGGGCGCGTTCACCGCCGAGCGCCCGCGCCTGACCCAGTCGGAACTGAGCCGCCGGACCGGGCTTCCCCTGCCGACGGTGTTCCGGCTGTGCGGCCAGCTCGTCGACGCCGGGGCACTCGAACGCCGTGCGGACGGCAGCTATCAGGTCGGGGTGCGGGTGTGGGAGCTCGGCGCCCTCGCGCCCCGCGCGCACGGCCTGCGCCAGGTGGCGATGCCCTATCTCGAGGACCTGTTCGACGCGACCCGGGAGAACGTGCAGCTGGTCGTCCGGGAGGGGCTCGAGGCGCTCTACGTCGAGCGGTTGTCGGCGCGCGGTGCCGTGGCCGTGGTCGGCCGGGCGGGCGGCCGGCTGCCGCTGCACGCGTCGAGCGGTGGGCTGGTGCTGCTCGCCCACGGCGGGCCCGAGCTGCTGCAGGAGGTGCTCGATGCCGGGCTCGAACGGTTCACCCCCGCCACGATCACCGACGAGGCCCGGTTGCGGCGCGTGCTCGACGGCGTCCGCCGCACCGGCATCGTGAGCTGCCGCGAATACCTGAACGTGGGCACGATGGCGATGGCGGCACCGATCCGGGAGCGTTCCGGCCGGGTCGTCGCGGCGATATCGGTGGTGGTGTCGATCGATGCGGATCCCGCGCCGTTGATCCCGGCCATGCGAGCGGCGGCGAGCGGCATCTCCCGGCGGCTGACCTGAAAGCCGTCTTTCGCTGAGTGAAAGTGGGGGGTGACGACGTGGACCTTCCTTCGGGACAGTGAGGGTCGTCACCGCTTCCCGATCCCGAGGAGTCCCCCATGAGCGAATCCCGCACCCAGGTCGCCGTCGTCGGCGCCGGCCCCGCCGGGCTGATGCTGTCGCACCTGCTGCACCTGCGCGGCATCGAGTCCGTCGTGCTCGAGGCGCGCTCGCGGGAGGACATCGAGGCCACCATCCGCGCCGGCGTGCTCGAGCAGAACACCGTCGACCTCATGGTCGAGACCGGCGTCGGCGACCGGCTGAAGGCCGAGGGTTACGAGCACCACGGCGTGGAGTTCCGTTTCGGCGGCAGGGGTCACCGCATCGCGTTCGACGAACTCGTCGGGCGCGCGGTCACCGTCTACCCGCAGCACGAGGTCAACAAGGACCTCATCGCCCGCCGTCTCGCCGACGGTGGCGACCTCCGCTTCGGTGTCTCCGACGTGCAGGTCCACGACCACCTCACCGATCGGCCGTACCTGACCTACACCGACGCGCAGGGCAACCCGCAGCGCCTCGACGCGCTGCTCGTCGCCGGCTGCGACGGCTCGCGCACCGGCACCCGCGGTCTGATTCCGGCGCCGCAGGTGCGCACCGACCACTTCCGGCAGTACCCGTTCGCCTGGCTCGGCATCCTCGCCGAGGCGCCCCGCTCGTCGGAGGAACTGATCTATGCCCGGCACGAGCGGGGCTTCGCACTGATCTCCACCCGCACCGCCGACGTGCAGCGGCACTACCTGCAGGTGGACCCGGACGACGACGTCGCCAACTGGTCCGACGACCGCATCTGGAGCGAACTGCACGCCCGGGTCGACGGGGAGGGGGCCGAGGTCAAGGACGGCCGGATCTTCGAGAAGTCGATCCTGCAGTTCCGCAGCTTCGTGTGCGAGCCCATGCAGCACGGCAACCTGTTCCTCGCCGGCGATGCCGCGCACACCGTCCCGCCGACCGGCGCCAAGGGGCTCAACCTCGCGGTCGCGGACGTGTTCGTGCTGGCCCGTTCGATGGACGAGTACCTCACCCGCGGTGAACGCGGCCGGCTCGACGGTTACACCGCGGAAGTGCTGCCGCGCGTGTGGCGGGCCCAGCACTTCTCGTGGTGGATGTCGTCGATGCTGCACGCCCACCCGGGCAGCAGCCCGTTCGACAACAAGCGCCAGGACGCCGAGCTCGACGCGATCACCCGTTCCGTCGCCGGACGCACCCTGATCGCCGAGCAGTACACCGGGTGGCCCCTGGTCTGACGCGCCGACGCCCTCCGCGCGCAGCCTGCTCCGGGTCGAACGGGAGCTTGTCGCGCCGAGCGGGCCGGGACGGCGGCGTCGGCCGAGTAGCTCCGACGACAAGTTCCCGCTGGACGCGGAAACCTCCCGCTCGTCGGCCGAGTGCGGACCGTCAGTACGACGCGCGGCCGCCGCTCGCGTCGTATACGGCGCCGGTCGAGAAGCTCAGCGCGTCCGAGGAGAGCCAGGCGACGAGTTCGGCGATCTCGTCCGGCCTGCCCATCCGGGCCATCGGCGTCAGGCTCTGCGACCGCGCCAGGATCGCCGGATCCGTTCCGGCGTTCATCGGGCTCTCCACCGCCGCGGGCGCAACCACGTTGGCGAGCACCCCGGTCGTCGCGATCTCCTTGCCGAGCGACTTCGTCAGCGCGATCACCGCGGCCTTGGACGCCGAGTAGGCGCTCTGCTTCGGATTGCCGTCCTTGGCCGCGATGCTCGCCAGATTCACCACCCGGCCCCAGCCGGCGCCGATCATCGCGGGAACGAAGGCGCGGCATGCGAGGAACGTGCCGTCGAGGTTGATGCGGAACGTGCGGTGCCAGTCGGACAGCTCGGTGTCGACCAGCGGCGCCGAGGGTCCCACGACGCCGGCGCTGTTGACGAGGATGTCGACCCGGCCCAGGCGTTCTCGCAGCCGTTCGACGGCGGCGGGGTCGGTGACGTCGACGCGTTCGTCGGCGCCGTCCGCGATGTCGGCGGTGACGACCCGGACGCCCGCGGCGGACAGCCGCCTCGCGCAGGCCGCGCCGATTCCGCTCGCCCCGCCGGTGACGAGCGCGGTCGCGCCCGAGGGATAGGTCACCATACGGCTGCTCCTCGCCGGTGTGTGGATAGTAGTCTGAATCCATGTGCGAAATCGAAACAATCGGAGACGCACCATGTATGAATCTGGATATACGGCTGTAGGTGCAGTCGTCAAGTCCCCGAAGGGATCGACATGGAGATCCGCTGGCTTCAGGCCTTCGTCGCCGTCGCGGAGGAGCTGCACTTCGGCCGGGCCGCCGCCCGCTTGCAGATGGCGCAGTCACCCCTGAGTCAGACGGTGCGCAAGCTCGAGAAGGACCTCGGTGTGCCGTTGTTCGAGCGCAATACGCGCAGCGTCGCCCTCACGGCGGGCGGTCACGCCTTCCTGCCCCACGCCTACCACATCCTCGAAAGCGTCGAGACGGCACGGCAGGCCACGCGCGCGTCCGCCGGCGGCGTGTACGGCCGCATCAAGATCGGGTTCACCGGTGTGCTGAACCATCTTTCGCTCCCGCCGCTGACCCGGGCGCTGCGACAGCGTTACCCGGACATCGAGCTCGACCTCGTCGGCCGCATCATGACCCGCGAGGCGGTCACCCAATTAGAAAGTGGTGCATTGGATCTCGCGTTCGTCGGGCTGCCGGTCCAGTCCACGGCGGTGGCCACCCGGCTGATCCGCCGCGAGTCGTTCGGTGCCGTGCTGCCCTCCGACCACCCGCTCGCCGGAGAGCCGGAGATCGACCTGCACGAACTCGCGGACGACGGCTTCATCACCACCCCGTTGTCGGCGGGGTCGGCCCTGCAGGAGAGCGCCATGCGTGCGTGCCTCGACGCGGGGTTCCGCCCGCGCGTGGTCCAGGAGATCACCGACCCGTACATGATCCTGGTGCTCGTCTCGGCCGGCGTGGGGGTGGCGTTGATGACGTCGAGCATCGCGACGATCACGCCGCCGGGCACGGTCTTCGTCCCCCTCGCCGGAGAATCCGTCTACATGCACCACGGGATCGGCTGGTCGCCCCGGCGCGTGTCGCCGGCGCTCGAGGTGGCCTTGAAGGTCGCCGAGGAGATTCTTCCGACGCCCGATTGAGACGATAAGGGTCTTTATCTGAGACTTTTTCAGTGTTGGACGCTGCATAGTGCGGCGTGTCACGCTCGTCTCGTTCCGGCGACTGTGAGGGCCATCACCGAATGGCCGACTCGGCGTCCGTCGGATCCTGGGACGAAAGGAACGCCATGGCGAACACGCACGCTGCCGGCCCCGACGGACGACCGAACGAGAACGCCCGCCGGGCGGCCATCTCCGGTTTCCTGGGCAGCACCCTGGAGTACTACGACTTCTTCATCTACGGCTCCGCCGCAGCCCTCGTCTTCGGGAAGATCTTCTTTCCCGGCGACGGAGCCACCTCGACGCTGCTGTCGATCAGCACCCTCGGCGTCGCATACATCGCCCGCCCGCTCGGCGCCGTGCTGTGGGGGCACTGGGGTGACAAGTTCGGCCGGCGCAACGCCCTCCTGGCCTGCCTGATGCTGATGGGCATTGCCACGTTCGTCATCGGCTGCCTGCCCACCTACGAGCAGATCGGCATCGCCGCGCCGGTGATCCTGGTGCTGCTGCGCCTGCTGCAGGGCCTGTCGGCCGGTGGTGAATCCCCGGGCTCGTCGTCTCTGACGCTCGAGCACGCCCCGGCGCACCGGCGCTCGTTCTTCACGTCGTTCACCATGAGCGGCATCATGTTCGGCATCGTCATCTCGAGCCTCGTGTTCATCCCGGTGGCATCGCTGCCCGACGAGGCGCTGTACTCGTGGGGCTGGCGGGTGCCGTTCTGGCTCAGCATCGTCGTCACGGTGGTCGCGGTGTGGCTGCGCCGCAAGCTCGACGAGCCCGAGGTGTTCGAGGAACTCCAGGAGAACGGCGAGACCGCCACCCTGCCGGTCGTCGAGATGTTCCGCTCGCACTGGCGCACCGTCCTGCGGATCAGCCTCAGCGCCACGTTCGCCATGATCAACACGATCGTCAACGTCTTCGCACTCGCCTACGCCGTGCAGGTCGAAGGCTTCGAGCGCTCCACGATGCTGTGGGCGATCGCCGCCGCCAACTTCGTGGCGGTGCTCAGCCAGCCCGTGGCCGGGCTCCTCGCGGACCGGATCGGCCGCAAGCCGGTGTTCGTGTTCGGTGCCCTCGGCTCGGGCGCGATGGTGTTCGCCTTCTTCCACGCCATCGGAACCGGCAGCACGCCACTGGTGTTCGCCTCGGGGATCGTGCTGATCGGCTTCTTCTACGCCATGCCGAACGGTGTCTACCCGGCCTACTTCCCGGAGCAGTTCCCGGCCCGGGTCCGGTACACGGGCATGGCCGTGAGCCTCATGCTCGGTCTGCTCGTCGCCGGATTCACACCCGCCGTCGCGCAGATGCTCTCGGCGGGGGACACCAGCAACTGGGCCCCGGTCGCCTGGATGTGCCTGGGCTTCGCGGTGCTGTCGTCGATCGCCGCCCTCACCGGTCCGGAGACCTACCGCACCCCCACCGAGGACCTGGGCGAGCGTCGCCCGGCGCCGGCGGCGCGACCGGCGCAGGAACTCGTCCGCAGCGACGTCTGACCGGCCACCGAGCCCCGGCGCCCGACGCGCCGGGGCCACGGCCCGTCCCACCCCCGTAGGAGTAACCGTGACCCCGTCCACCGCCCGCCACCGCATCCGGCTCGTGGGGGCAGGCATCGCCTCGTCCCTGTCGCCGGCCCTCCACGAGCGCGAGGCCGCCGCACTCGGTGTGAGCGACTACCGCTACGAACTGCTCGACCTCGAGGCGGAGAACGTTCCCGTCGAACGCACCGGCGACCTGGTGCGCGCCGTCGTCGCCGGCGGCTGCACCGGCCTGAACATCACCCACCCGTGCAAGCAGGTCGTCATCCCGGCCCTCGACGGCCTGTCCGACAACGCCCGCCTGCTCGGCGCGGTCAACACCGTCGTCGTCCGGGACGGGCGCCTGATCGGCCACAACACGGACCACAGCGGATTCCTCACGGCGCTGCGCCGCGGGCTGCCCGATGCCGCCCTGGATGCGGTCGTGCTGGTCGGTGCGGGCGGTGCGGGCTCGGCGGTGGCCTACGCGCTCGCCGCCGCGGGTGTGGCGGACCTGCGGATCGCCGACGTGGACACCGCCCGCGCCGCGGACGTCTGCGCGCGACTGTCCACCGCCTTCCCCGCGACTCGGGCCACGGCTCTGCCGGCGGAGGCGATTCCCGCCGCCCTGCGCACGTGCACCGGGGTGGTCAACGCCTCGCCGATCGGCATGGTCGGCCACCCCGGAACGCCCTTCGACACCGGCGCCCTGCACCCCGGGCTGTGGGTCGCGGACATCGTCTACCGGCCGATGCGAACCGAGCTGATCGCGGCCGCAGCGGTTCTCGGCTGCGACGTGCTCGACGGCGGGCAGATGCTCGTCGCCCAGGCCGCCGACACGTTCGCGCTGCTGACCGGGATCCGTCCCGACGTCGACCGCATGCGGAAGCACCTCGACGAGCTGATCTCGGACCGGGTTCTCGTGGCCGCGCCGGTGGACCGTGCGCCGGCCGGACGTCCCGATGCCCACCAGGAGATGGAATGAACACCACCGCGTCCTTCGCGCAACCGCTGGACATGGGTTCGGTCCGTTTGCGCAACCGCTTCGTGTCCGCGCCCATGGAACGCAACTACTGCGAACTCGACGGCACGATGACCGACCGCTACATCGCCTACCTCGAGCGACGTGCCGCCGGAGGCGCCGCGCTCGTCTTCACCGAGGCGAGCTACGTGCGGGCCGACGGCAAGGGCCGCATCCGCCAGATGGGTGTGGACGTCGACGAACGCATCCCCGGCATCGCCCGGATGGCGGAGGCGGTGCACGCCCACGGCGCACTCGTCGGTGTCGAACTCAACCACGGGGGCCGCACCGCGCAGGGCGCGGTGAGCGGATTCGTCCCGGTCGCCCCCACCCCGATCCCGTGCGCGGTCGTCGGCGGCGAGATGCCCGAGCAGCTCGACAGCGACGACATCGAGCACCTCGTCGAGTGCTTCGGTGAGGCTGCGGCACGCTGCGCGGAGGCCGGCGTCGACGTGATCTCCCTGCACGGCGGGCACGGTTATCTCATCCACCAGTTCCTCTCGCCCGCATACAACCACCGCGACGACGAGTGGGCCGAGCCGACGCTGTTCGTCAACCGGGTCATCGACGCGGTCCGCACCATGGCGCCGGGTATCACTCTGGGACTGCGTTTCTCGGCCTTCGAGGCGGTCGACGGCGGGCTCGACGCCGAGACGACGCGCGAGCGCATCGACGCGATCGACACGCACCGGCTGGACTTCCTCGACGTTTCGGCGGGCAACTACGAGTCGGGGCAGTGGATCATCCAGCCGGGGGAGTGGCAGCGCGGTCTGCTCGCCCCGTACGCCGAACCGTATGCCCGCGACTTCGACATCCCGGTGGGCGTCGCCGGCCGGATCAGCTCACCCGAGACGGCGGAGCAGATCATCGCCTCCGGCCGGGCCGACTTCGTGAGCATGGCCCGGACCCTGCACGCCGACCCGGACTTCCCGAACCGTGCCCTCGACGGGGGTCGGTACCGGCCCTGCATCGCCTGCAACTACTGCATCGACAGCCTGGCGGCCGGGCCGATCCCGTGTTCGGTCAACCCGTGGGTCGGTCGCGAACTCGAGCAGCCCTCGACGCCGGCCGGGACCGCGGTGCGCGTCGCCGTCGTGGGCGGCGGACCGGCCGGCACGGCGGCCGCGCGTGAGCTCGCCCTGGCGGGCCACAGCGTCGATCTGTACGACGAACGCGGCAGTCTGGGTGGCGATTTCGCGTTGGCCTCCCGGCTGCACGAGTACCCGGAATACCACCGGATCGTCGACTGGTACCGCGACGAACTCGCGGACCTGAATGTCACCTGCCACACCGGTACGAGAGTCGATGCCGCCACGCTGGCCCCGCTCGACTTCGACGCGATCGTCCTCGCGACCGGCGGGCGCGGACCGGCGATCGACCTTCCCGGTGCCGGCACGCGACGGATCCGCGACGTGCGGGAGTTCCTCGCCTCCGGGGACCCCGCGCCCGAGTCGATCACGATCTTCGGTGCCGACCGGGAGGCCGCGGCGGTGGCCGACGACCTGCTCCAGCACGGCACGAGGGTGGTGATGATCGGTCCGCAGGAGACGATCGCGCACGATGTCGGCCGTCGCGGCAAGATCGTCCTGCTGCCCCGGCTGGCGGCGAGCGAGAACCTCACCACGTACCTGTCGTCCGTCGTCACGCACATCGAGGCCGACCGGGTGGTCATCTCGACGAACGGGCAACAGCGCACCGTGCCCGCTCCCGGGGAACTGCTCGTCTCGCACGGCGTCGAGCCACGCGCCGACCTGCTGACCGAGCTGCGGCGGCTCGCGCCGCGGCTCGGCGTCCACTCCGTCGGGGACGCGAGCGGCGACGGCGGCTCCCTTCATGCCGCGCTCGTCACGGCCGCCGACGTCGCCGTCCGCATCACCGCGGCCGCCGATTCGCGCGTGGGGGCCGACGCGTGAACCCGGAGACCACCGCGCCGGCACCGGATTCCGTGCGCACCGCGCTGCCGCGCCTCGGCCTGGGCACTTGGCCCCTCGTCGGGCCCGACGCCACGCGCGCCGTGCTCGCCGGTATCGAGGCCGGATACCGGTTGATCGACACGGCAGCGATCTACGGGAACGAGGACGCCGTCGGCGCCGCCCTCGCCACCTGCGGCGTGCCCCGCGACGACCTGTTCGTCACCACCAAACTCCGCGGCAGCGACCATGTTTCCGGCGACGTTCGCGGTGCCGTGGAGCGGAGCCTCGAGCGCCTCGGCCTCGAGCGGCTCGACCTGTTCCTCATCCACTGGCCGCTGCCGCGGTTCGACCGGTACGCCGCGGCTTTCGAGGCCATGCTCGAGTGCCGCGACGCCGGGCTCGTCCGCTACGTGGGGGTTTCCAACTTCCTCGGCCACCATCTGCGCAAGGTGGTGGCCGAGACCGGGGAGGCTCCCGCCGTCAACCAGATCCAGATGGACCCGTCGCTGGCCCGCCTGCCCGTCCGCCGCGCGAACGACGAGCTCGGGGTGTTCACCCAGTCGTGGAGCCCGCTCGGCCGCGGCGAGGTGCTCGGCGCCCCCGTGATCGCCTCGATCGCGGACCGCGTCGGCTGCACGCGCGCGCAGGTCGTGCTGGCCTGGCACCTCGCGCAGGGCGTCGTGCCGGTCGCGCGGTCGGCGAACCCGGCGCGCCAGTCCGAGAATCTGGCCGCCGTCGACGTGGAACTCACGGCGGCGGACGTCGCCGCGCTGAACCGTCTCGACCGCGGCGAAGCCGCGGCCCGGGACGTCGAACGAGAGGAACACTTCTGATGCCCCTTCGTGCAGGCATCGTCGGATGCGGAAAGATCGCGGGCAACCACGCGCACGCACTGCAGCAGGTGCCCGGCGTCGAGGTCGTCGCGTGCTGCGACCCCGACCTGGAGCGCGCTCGCGCATTCGCCGCCCGGCACGGCATCGCCCACGCCGTCGGATCGGTGGCGGAGTTGTTCGCTCTCGGCCTCGACGCCTGCACCGTCTGCACACCACACCCCGTGCACGAACAGATCGTCCTCGCCGCCGCCGAGGCCGGGATCCACGTGCTGTGCGAGAAGCCGATCGCGGTGGACGTGGCCGCGGCCGACCGGATGATCGCGGCCGCCGACCGCGCGAGCATCACCTTCGGGGTGTTGTTCCAGCGCCGATTCTGGCCCGCGGCGCGCCGCATCAAGGCGGCGATCGACGACGGCCGCCTCGGCGTTCCCGTCCTCGGGGAGGTGTCGGTGATCCTGCACCGCCCGTCGACCTACTACTCGGCCGACGCGTGGCGCGGGCGGTGGGACACCGACGGCGGGGGCGTCCTCATGACGCAGGCCGTACACCAGATCGACATGCTGCAGTGGTTCATGGGCGCGCCGGTCCGCGTCAGTGGCTTCGTCGGCACCCGCTTCCACGGCGAGCACATCGAAACCGAGGACAGCGCCTCGGCTGTCGTCTCGTTCGCCTCCGGTGGCACCGCGACGATCACCGCCACCACCGGCGCCAACCACAACCTCGGCAACCGCGTGACGGTGATCGGCGCAACCGGGGCGATCGCGAGCGTCCTCGAGTTCCCCGAGGGGCGTGAGGGCGTCAACGAGCTGTGGACCGCGCCGGGCGAGGTGGAGCTGCGAACCCCGTATGCCCCCGAGGTCGACGCCAATCTCGACGTCCGCGACGTCAACGCCGGCCTCGCAGACTTCCACACCCTGCAGGTCCAGGACTTCGCCGAGTCCGTGCTGACCGGCCGCCGGCCCGCGGTGACCGGGCGGGACGCCCGCGCCTCCCTGGCCGTCGTCGCCGCGATCTACGAATCCTCCCGCACCGGCCGGGTCGTCGACCTCGCGCCCGCACCCACCCTCGTATCGTCCGGCAAGGAGCTCCGATGACCCCCGACACAGTGTCCGAATCCCTCACCTACGACGTGGTTGTCGTCGGTTCCGGCGCGGGCGGGCTGTCCACGGCCGTGGCTGCCGCCCACGGGGGCGCCTCCGTGCTCGTCGTCGAGAAGGCGGACGTGTGCGGCGGCGCCACCGCCTGGTCGGGCGGGTGGATGTGGACACCGCGGACCCTGTTCGCCCACGCCGACGGGGTGCACGAGGACCGCTCGGAGCCGCGCCGCTACCTCGAGCACCGGCTCGGGGACAACTTCGATGCCGCCAAGGTGGACGCGCTCCTCGACGGTGCCCCCGAGATGGTCGAGTTCTTCGAACACCACACGGCGCTGCAGTTCGTCCCCGGCGCCGCCATCGCCGACATCCACGGTGACACCCCCGGCGCCGGCACGGGACACCGCTCCGTCGCGCCGAAGCCCGTGAGCCTGCGCCGCCTCGGACCCGACGTCGCCGCGCTGCTGCGGCGGCAGCTGTACGAGACCTCGTTCCTCGGCATGGGCATCATGGCCGGCCCGGACCTGCAGGCCTTCCTGCACTCGACCCGCTCGGGCCGGGCGTTCCTGCACTGCGCGCGCCGCGTCTCGACCCACATGTTCGACCTCGCCACCAGGCGTCGGGGCCAGCAACTGGTCAACGGGACGGCGCTCGTGGGCCGGCTGCTGCGCTCCGCACTCGATGCCGGCGCCGACATCCGCGTCGCCACCGCCGCCACCGCACTCGTCACCGACCCGTCCGGCCGTGTCGTCGGTGTCCGGCTCGAGGGCCCCGACGGCGCCTACACGGTGTCCGCCCGCCGGGGTGTCGTCCTCGCGACCGGCGGGTTCACCCGCGACCTCGACCGGCGGCGAGAGCTGTTCCCCCGCACCCCGACCGGACGCGAACACTGGACGCTCACGCCGTCGACGACGACCGGTGACGGCATCTCGCTGGGCGAATCCGTCGGTGGCCGCCTCGACCGTTCGCTCGCCTCGCCGGTGGCATACTGTCCCGTATCCCTCGTCCGGTACCGCAACGGCAGGCAAGGCGTGTTCCCGCACATCCTGGACCGCGGAAAGCCCGGTGTCATCGGGGTGCTGGCCGACGGGCGCCGTTTCGTCAACGAGGCGCTCGGATATCACGACTACACACTGGCAATGGTCGAACAGGTGCCGGACGGCGAGGAGATCTGCTCCTGGCTGATCGCCGACCAGCAATACCTGCGGTACTTCCCGCTCGGCATGGCCAAGCCCTTCCCGATCCCGACGTGGCCCTACCTGCGATCCGGATACCTCTCGAAGGGCCGGACGCTCCGCGAACTCGCGGAGCGGATCGGCGTCGACCCGGACGGGCTCGAGAAGACCGTCACCGCGTTCAACGAGAGCGCACGCCTCGGGGAGGATCCCGAATTCGGCCGCGGCACCACCCCGTTCAACGTCAAGTCCGGGGATGCGGACAACCCGTGGCCCAACCCGTCCCTCGCGCCGCTCGAGCGCGGACCGTTCTACGCCGTCAAGGTCGTCCCCGGCAGTTTCGGCACGTTCGCCGGCCTGGTCACCGACTCGTCGTCCCGGGTGCTGAACCGCGACGACCGGCCGATCGACGGGCTGTTCGCGGTCGGCGTCGACCAGTCCAGCGTGATGGGCGGCCATTACCCCTCCGGCGGAATCAATCTGGGCCCGGCAATGACCTTCGGGTACCTGACCGGACGCCGCCTCGCATCGACCACAGGAGCCACCCGATGAGCACCCCACTCGGCCTCGCCGCCCTCACCGTCCTCGACACCCCGCCGCTGCAGCACGTCGATCTCGCCGAACGGCACGGATTCGACACGATCGGACTGCGTCTGCTGCCCGCGGCGCCCGGCACCACGGCCTACCCGCTGCATGAGGACGACGCCGCGCTCTCCGCGCTCGTCCGCCGTCTCGCCGATTCCCCGGTCCAGGTGTTCGATCTCGAGATCATCCGTCTCGGTCCGGATTTCGACCCGTCCGACTACGCTCCGCTGCTCGAGGCGGGCGCGCGGCTCGGGGCGCGGGCCGTCCTGGTCGGCGGCGACGACCCCGACCGGGCCCGTCTCACCGACTCCTACGCGCGGCTGGCGGAGCTGTGCGCCTCCTACGGCATCGTTGCGAGCCTCGAATTCATGCCGTGGACAGCGGTTCCCGACGCGAAGACGGCCGTCGAGATCGTCGCCGGGGCCGACGGTCCGGCCCGCAGCGTGCTCGTCGACGCGCTGCACGTCGCACGCTCTTCCACGACCGTCGCCGACCTGGCGGCCATCCCGCGCGAGTGGTTGCACTACGCCCAGATGTGCGACGGCGCCACCCCCGCCCCGCGCGATCACGCCGAACTGATCCGGCACGCCCGGGAGGAAAGGCTCGTGCCCGGCACGGGCGGCATCGACCTCCCGGCGATCTGGTCCGCCCTGCCGGAGGGGCTGCCGGTGAGCATCGAGCTGCCGAACGAGCCGCTGCGCCAGGCGATCGGCACGGACGCCTGGCTCGAGCAGCTGGTCACCGCCACCAGGGCCGTGCTCGGACGTGTCCCGGCCACCGCGATCGTCGAGTGAATCCGGAGCGCAACCGAATTCGCTCGCAGTACCGGAATCCGCCCACGCCGTGGCATGGGCGGATTCCGGTTCGCCGCACGGATCCTGTGCGGGCGGCGGTCAGAGCCCGAGATCCTTGGCGATGATCGTCTTCATGACCTCGCTGGTGCCGCCGTAGATGCGGGTGACGCGGGTGTCGGCGTAGAGCCGCGCGATCGGGTACTCGGTGATGTAGCCGTAGCCGCCGTGCAGCTGCAGGCACTTGTCGATGACCCGGCCGGCGGCCTCGGTGCAGAACAGCTTGGCCTTCGCCGCGTCCGCGACGGTCAGCTCGCCCGCGTCGTGCAGGTCGAGGGCACGGTCGACCATGAGCCGGATCGCCTCGACCTCGGTGGCGCACTCGGCGAGGACGAACTTGGTGTTCTGGAACGACGCGACCGGCTTGCCGAACACCTTGCGGTCCTTGACGTACGCGATCGCGTGCGAGAGCGCGGCGGCCGAGGACGCCGATGCGCCGAATGCGATGGTCAGCCGCTCCTGCGCGAGATTGTGCGTCAGGTACGAGAATCCGGATCCCTCCTCGCCGAGCCGATCCGTCACGGGCACCTTCACGTCGGTGAAGGACAGCTCGGCGGTGTCGGACGCCTTGAGGCCGATCTTCTCGATCTTGCGGCCCACGGCAAAGCCCTCGGAGGTGGTGTCGACGACGAGAATGCTCAGCCCCGCGCGGCGGTCCTCCGGCGTGGCGGGCGCCGTGCGGCACACCACGAGGATGCGGTCGGCGAGCGCACCACCGGTGATGAAGGTCTTCGCGCCGTTGACGACGTAGTGGCTGCCGTCGGCCGACAGCTTCGCCGTCGTCGAGATGTTTGCCAGGTCCGACCCGGTGCCGGGCTCGGTCATCGCGATCGCGAACATCAGGTCACCCGAGGCGAATCCGGGCAACCAGCGCTGCTTCTGCTCCTCGGAAGCGTACTCGAGCAGGTACGGCAGGATCAGGTTGGAATGCACCGAGTAGCTGCCGAAGGACACGCCCGCGGCGGCCGTCTCCTCGGCGACGACGGCGTTGAACTTGATGGACTTCTCGCCGCCCCCGCCGAACTCCTCGGGCACCTGGATGCCGAGCACGCCGAGCTCACCGAGACGGCGGTAGAAGTCGCGCGGCGGATGCCCCTCGACCTCCCAGTCGTGGTGGACCGGCGCGACCTCCTTGGCGATGAAGTCGCGGACGAGCTTGCGGAAGGCCTCGTGGTCCTCGTTGAACACGGTTCGCTGCACGGAAAGGTTCTCCTTCGAATGGGGTCGATGCGGATCAGAGTGCGTAGCTGCGCAGTACGCCCTTGCTGATGATCGTCTTCTGGATCTCGCTGGTGCCCTCGCCGATGAGCAGGAACGGTGCCTCGCGCATGAGCCGCTCGATCTCGTACTCCTTGGAATAGCCGTAGCCGCCGTGGATGCGGAAGCTGGCCTGGGTGACCTCCGAGCAGTACTCGCTGGTGAGGTATTTCGCCATGCCGGCGGCGACGTCGTTGCGCTCGCCGGAGTCCTTCAGCCGCGCGGCGTTGACCATCATCAGATGAGCGGCCTCGACCTTCGTCGCCATCTCCGCGAGGGAGAAGGAGATCGCCTGGTGCTGCGCGATGGGCTTGCCGAAGGTGGTGCGCTGCTGCGCGTACCGGGCGGCGAGTTCGAACGCGCGGATGGCGACGCCGCAGGCGCGGGCGGAGACGTTGACGCGGCCGACCTCGACGCCGTCCATCATCTGGTAGAAGCCGCGGCCGGGAGTGCCACCGAGGACATCGGTCGCCTTGGCGCGGTAGTTGTCGAAGATCAGCTCGGTGGTGTCGATCCCCTTGTAGCCCATCTTGTCGATCTTGCCGGGGATGGTGACGCCGGGGACGACCTCGCCGAAGCCGGCGGGCTTCTCCACGAGGAACGTGGTGAGATTCTCGTGGGGCTTGGCGGCACCCTCCTCGGTGCGCACCAGCGCGGCCACGAGGGTCGAGCTGCCGCCGTTGGTCAGCCACATCTTCTGGCCGTTGATCACGTAGTCGCCGTCGGCGTCACGCTTGGCCTTCGTGCGGATCGCGGCGACGTCCGAGCCCAGTTCCGGCTCGGACATCGAGAAGGCACCGCGGGTCTCGCCGGTCGCCATCTTCGGCAGGTAGTAGTTCTTCTGCTCGTCGGTGCCGTGCTGGCGCAGCATGTAGGCGACGATGAAGTGGGTGTTGATCACGCCGGACACGCTCATCCAGCCGCGGGCGAGTTCCTCGACGCACAGGGCATAGGTGAGCAGCGACTCGCCGAGCCCGCCGTACTCCTCGGGGATCATCAGCCCGAACAGGCCCATCTCCCGCATCTGATCGACGATGGCCTGCGGGTAGGTGTCCGAGTGCTCGAGTTCCTGCGCGTTCGGGATGATCTCCCGGTCGACGAACTGCCGGACGGTGGCGAGGATCTCGGTCTGGAACTCGGTGAGGCCGAGGGTCTGGGCGAGACGGGTCATGCGAAGTCCTTCTCGAGGTCGGGGAGGGTGCCGGCGGGGACACCGACGGTCCCGTCGGTGGCGAGACGATCGATCTCTTCGGGCGTCAGGCCGAGGTGTTCGCTGAGGACGGCGGCGGTGTCGTCGCCGTTGGCCGGCGCCGGCCGGGGTGCGGGATGGAGGCCGTCGAACGACATCGGCAGGCTGGGGGCCAGGTGCCCGCCGACGCGGGGCTGCTCGACGTACTGGAACATCGGATTGGCGGTGACGCGAGGGTCTTTCGCGATCTCGGCGAAGGTGCGGTACCGCTCGTGCAGGATCGAGGTGCCCGACAGGGCGGTCTCCACCTCGGCGGCGGTGTGCTCGCGGAACCACACGGCGAACAACGCGTCGAGTACCTCGCGGTGGCGGTAGCGGGCGCCCTCGTCGCGGAAGTCGGCGCCGAGGGCGGCTTCGAGCGCGTCGACCGCGGCCGTCGTGCCGGTCAGTTCGGTCAGGTCGCGGAAGTGGCGCGGGGTCAGCGCGACGACCATGAAGGACGCGCCGTCGGAGGTGGTGAAATCGCGACCGTAGGTGCCGTAGACGGCGTTGCCGATCCGGTCGCGGTCGGGCCCGCCGAGCTGGGCCTCGGCGAGGTAGCCGAGGTTGCCGACGGTGGCGAGGGCGACGTCTTCGAGGGGGAGCACGATCTTTGCGCCCGCACCCGTGACCTCGCGGCGGTGCACCGCGGACGCGACCGAGAGCGCGGCGTAGAGACCGCACGCGACGTCCCACGCCGGCAACAGGTGATTGACCGGTCCGGCGTGGCCGACGGGGCCGGTGGCGAGCGGGAAGCCCGCGGCGGCATTGACGGTGTAGTCGACGGCGGAACCGCCGTCCGCGCGGCCCAGGACCTGCACGTGGATCAGATCGGGGCGGATCGTGGCGAGCTCGTCGTAGTCGAGCCAGTCGCGTCCCGCGGCGTTGGTGACGAGCACCCCGGCGTCGGTGATGAGGTCCCGGATCAGCTTGTGCGCGTTCGGGTCCCGGAAATCCGCCGCGAGGGAGCGCTTGCCCTTGTTCAGTCCCGCCCAGTAGATGGACTCGCCGTCCTCGGTGACGGGCCACCGGTGGTAGTCGGCAGCGCCGCCGATCGGGTCGACGCGGACGACCTCGGCGCCGAGCTGCGCGAGCGTCATGCCGCACAGTGGGGCTGCGATGAAACTCGAGACCTCGATGACCCGCACACCGGCCAGGGGCGCGGTGGACGAGGGAAGCTCGTCGATGGAAGCAGTGGAGTTCATATCGCCTGTCCTCATCCGGGCGGACGCCGGAGCCCAGGGCGCGCCGGCGAAGCTGTCCGAGCAAATATGCAGCACCGCCGGGCCACAGGGCCAACACCGTTCGGCTATAGGTCGGTTAGCGCCGATCAATGGCCCTCGCATTGGAGGGCCGGAAGTCCATAGGTTTCGACGATCGATCGATTCGTCGACGGGACATTGCCTCAGTGACCTAGACCACGTTGAATGGATCCCGAGCGCCTGATCGGTGCATCTCTTTCGATCGCCGACGCACCGTCCGATCGATATATCCCTTCGAGCCATTAAGGGGACACTCCGGTGACCACTGGCGAAATCTCGCACGACGCAGCGCACGGCGCCCCGCCGAAGGGGGCGACACCACTCGTCAGCGGCAAGCAGGCATGGGGCATGACCGGCCTCGTGATCTTCCTGTACGTCGTCAACTACGCCGACAAGGCGGTGCTGGGCATCATCGCGCAGCCGCTGGCTCGCGAGCTGGGACTGTCCTCTTCCCAGATCGGCCTCGTCGGATCCCTGTTCTTCGTGACCTTTACACTCGGCGGCTTCCTGGCCGGCCCGCTCAACAAGTACCTCACCCTGCGGTGGGCGCTGCTTGCGCTGGCCGCGATGTGGTCGGTGGTCATGCTGCCGCTGGTCGTCTCGGCGAGCCTGGTGATGCTGATCGTCACCCGCATGCTGCTCGGCCTGGCCGAAGGCCCCAGCTCGGCGCTCATGCACACCGCCGCGTACTCCTGGCATCCCCCGGCCAAGCGCGGCCTGCCCGGCGCCTTCCTCGCCGGCTCGGCGTCGGTTGCCAAGATCGCTCTCGCCCCGATCCTCGCCTACATCACGGTCGAGTGGGGCTGGCGGGCCGCCCTGGTCTCCCTGTCGATCCTCGGCGCCGTGTGGATGGCCTCGTGGCTGACCGGCTGGAAGGAAGGCCCGTTCACCGCGACGGCCGTGAAGAAGGGGACCGGCACCGCATCCACCGAACCGTCGGTGCCGTGGAAGAAGATCTTCCTCACCCGCACGTTCATCAGCTGCGCTGTCCTGATCATGGTCGTCTACGCGCTCACCACCGTCGTGCTGACCTGGCTGCCCTCCTACTTCGAGGTGGGCCTCGGCTACAGCGCCCTGCAGGCCGGTTCGATGTTCGCCCTGCCGTCGATCGTCGGTCTCGTCCTCATGGTCACCTCCGGTTCGGTCACCGACCGGCTCGCCCAGCGCGGCTACCGCTCCCGGGTCGTGCGGATCATCGTTCCCGGCATCGGCGTCCTCGTCTGCGGTTCGGTCCTGGTCTTCCTGCCCAGCATCGGCACCCCCGGCCTCGCCGTCGCGGCCGTGTCCATCGGCTACGGCTTCGGCGCGATCGTCTTCCCCCTGATCAACGCCGCCATCTCGGAGCTGTGCCCGCCGCAGCAGACCGCCGGCACGATGGGCGTGTTCCTCGCACTGATGGCGGTCGGCGGCCTGGTCGCCCCCTACGGCACCGGCGTGCTCGTCGACAACGCGGCCACCCCGGCCGAGGGCTACGCGACCGCCTTCCAGGTCATCGGTGCACTCGGCATCGTCGCGGCGATCCTCGTCCTGATCTTCGCGAACCCGGAGCGCGACCGCGCCGTCATCCGGGGCGAGTCGGACGCCACCGCGAAGGCATAGCTTCCGCCTAACGGAGTCATCCACCGAATGTCCTTTCCCCACCGGCCGGGTGCGTGATCGACTCGATATCGAGGACCACCACCCGGCCGGTCGTCGTCTCCGCTCCTCGCTCTTCTACTGCAGTAAGGAATCCCCATGCGCGATGCCGTGATCGTCGATGCCGTCCGTACTCCGATCGGGCGCCGTGGCGGTGCCCTGTCCGAGATCCATCCCGCCAACCTGTCGGCACACGTGCTCGGGGCCCTCGCCGACCGCACCGGGCTCGATCCCGCGTCGGTCGAGGATGTCGTGTGGGGTTGCGTGAGCCAGGTCGGCGAGCAGGCCGGAATCGTCTCACGCAGTGCCGTGTTCGCCGCCGGCTGGCCCGAGACGGTTCCGGCCACCACCGTGAACCGCGCCTGCGGGTCGAGCCAGCAGGCCGTCTCGTTCGCCGCGGCTACCGTGATCTCCGGTCAGAGCGACGTGGTCGTCGCCGGTGGCGTGGAGTCGATGAGCCGCGTCCCGATGGGCAGCGCGAGCAAGAACGGTGAGCACTTCCCGGCCGAGGTTCTCGAGCGGTTCGGTGTCGAGGGCTTCAGCCAGGGCACGGGCGCGGAGATGATGGCCGAGAAGTGGGGCCTGTCCCGCACCGCGCTCGACGAGTACTCGCTGCGCTCGCACGAGCTGTCCGCGGCCGCGACCGACGCCGGCGCCTTCGCCGGGCAACTCGCCCCGATCGCCGGCCTGAGCGCCGACGAGGGCATCCGCCGCGGGGGCAGCCTCGAGTCCCTGGCCAAGCTGAAGACCGTGTTCAAGGAGGACGGCGTGATCCACGCCGGCAACTCCTCGCAGATCTCCGACGGCGCCGGTGCCCTGCTGATCACCACGAGCGAGTACGCCGCGGCGCAGGGCTGGACCCCGATGGCCCGCATCCACACCGCCGTCGTCGCCGCCGACGATCCGGTCATCATGCTCACCGGTCCCATCGCGGCCACCGAGAAGGCGCTGAAGCGGTCGGGCCTGTCCATCGACGAGATCGGCGCCTTCGAGATCAACGAGGCGTTCGCCCCGGTGCCGCTCGCGTGGCAGATCGAGACCGGCGCCGCGATGGACCGGCTCAACCCCCTCGGTGGCGCCATCGGCGTCGGCCACCCGCTCGGCGGCTCCGGCGCGATCCTCATGACCCGTCTCGTGCACCACATGCGCGACAACGGCATCCGTTACGGCTTGCAGTCGATGTGCGAGGCCGGCGGCATGGCGAACGCCACCATCCTCGAACTGCTCTGACACCCCGCTTCGCATTTCACGAAAAGGAACGAAAGATATGGAACTGAAGGGTCTTTCCGTCGCGATCACCGGCGGCGCATCCGGTCTCGGCCTGGCCACCGCCCGCCGCGTCCTCGACGCCGGCGGCACCGTCACCCTCATCGACCTGCCCGGCTCGCCGGGTGCCGACGTCGCGAGCTCCCTCGGTGACGGCGCGGCCTTCGCCGCCGCCGACGTCACCGACGCCGAGCAGTTCGCCGCCGCCCTCGACGTCGCGCACGAGCGCGGCGGCCTGCGCGGACTCGTGCACTGCGCCGGCGCCGGCCGGAAGATGCGCGTCCTCGACAAGGAGGGCAAGGCCGGTTCGCTCGAGGACTTCGAGTTCGTGATCCGGCTGAACCTGATCGGCTCGTTCAACGCGCTGCGTCTCGGTGCCGAGCGCATGGCCGCGCTCGAGCCGGTCGACGGCGAGCGTGGCGCCATCGTCATGACCGCGTCGGTCGCCGCCTTCGAGGGGCAGATCGGCCAGATCAACTACTCGGCGTCCAAGGCCGGCATCGTCGGCATGACCGTCGTCGCCGCCCGCGATCTGGCCAGCAAGAACATCCGCGTCAACACCATCGCGCCGGGCATCATGGACACCCCGCTGCTCGCGCGCCTGCGCGA
The DNA here is from genome assembly GCF_009939605.1 of Rhodococcus sp. YH1. NCBI lineage: Bacteria > Bacillati > Actinomycetota > Actinomycetes > Mycobacteriales > Nocardiaceae > Rhodococcus > Rhodococcus sp. YH1. The sequence continues at coordinate 26,260 of NZ_WVTE01000255.1, forward strand.
CGATGTGCGTGCCTCGCTCGAGAAGACCGTGCCGAACCCGGCGCGCCTGGGCCGCCCCGACGAGTTCGGCCGGCTGGCCACCAACATCCTCGAGAACGGCTACCTCAACGGTGAGACCATCCGTCTCGACGGTGCCATCCGCATGGCCCCGCGCTGAGGTGGGACGGATGACCATGAACCTGCCGGATCCGTCGACGATGTCGCTGTCCTACCCGGACGTGACGATGGGCGTGTGGGCGCCGAGCATGGCCGCCCTCTACGGCGACCGCCCGGCGATCGTCGACGGGGAACGGGTGTGCACGTACCGCGAGCTCGACGAGCGCTCCGCGCAGTTCGCCTCCGCCCTGCAGGGAGCCGGTGTCGCCCCGCGCGACGTGGTGCTGCTGCACGTGGGCAACTGCATCGAGTTCATCGTGGCCTACTACGGTGCGCTGCGGGCCGGCGCCACCGTGACGCTGGTCAACCCGCTGCAACCGGAACCGGGCCTGCGCAAGCAGATCGAGGAGACGGGCGCCGTGGCGGCGGTGACCCAGCCGCAGCAGCTCGGTGTCCTCCTCGGCGCCGCGGCGGGCACCACGGCCGCGACGATCGTGGTGGTCTCCGACGAGCCGGTGGAGGTGGCCCCCACCTCCGCGGCCGTCGTGCGGTACGACGAGTTCCTCGCCGGGCAGCCCACGGCGTTCACGCCGGCGGAGGTCGCCGGAACGGACGTCGCGCACCTGGCCTTCACCGGCGGTACCACCGGCATCTCCAAGGGCGTGCGCGTGCTGCACCGCAACGTGGTCGCCAACGTGACCCAGATGTGCGGGTGGCGGGCCGCCCACCAGGTCGTCACCACCGGCGACGGGCTGGTCGCGCTGCGCCCGATCGAGGGTCTCGATGTGCACGGGGTGATCCCCGGCGAGGGCGCCACCGTCGTCGTGTCGCCCCTGTTCCATGCCCACGCGCTGATCAACACGTCGTTCCTGCTGCTGTGCGGCCTCACCCAGGTGCTCGCGGGCCGCTTCGACCCCGCCCGCATGCTCGAGCTCGTGGAGCGGCACCGCGCCAGCTACATCACCGGCAGCCCGGCCATGTGGCATGCGCTGGCCACCCACCCCGACGTCGCCCGCCGTGACACCACGTCGGTGCGGGTCGTGTCGTCGGGGGCGGCGCCGATCGACCACGTCACGCTCGAGGCGCTCGGTGCGGCGTTCCCGAACGCCCGCGTGGCCGAGGGCTACGGCCTGACCGAGGGCACGTGTGTGGTCACCGCCATGCCGCTCATCATCGGGTCCACCTATCGTCTCGGCAGTGTGGGCCTGCCCATCTTCGACACCGAGATCGAGATCCGGGTCCAGGACGATCCGAGCGTCGTCCTCGGCGAGGGCGAGCGCGGCGAACTGTGGGTCCGTGGACCTCAGGTGACCGACGGCTACCTCGGCCATCCCGAGATCACGGCCCAGCAGTACGTGGACGGCTGGCTCGACACCGGCGACATCGCCTACCGCGACGCCGACGGCTATCTCTACATCTGCGACCGCGCCAAGGACATGCTGATCTACAAGGGCTACAACGTGTATCCGCGTGAGCTCGAGGAGATCCTGGTGTCCCATCCTGCGGTGTCGACGGCGGCGGTGGTCGGCCGCGAGGCCGGCAACGTCGGGCAGGAACCGGTCGCCTTCGTGGTGCCGGTGCCGGGCGCGCAGCCCGACCCTGCCGAGCTGATGACATTCGTTGCCGAGCAGGTCCTGCCCTACAAGAAGATTCGCGAGGTCGTCCTCGTGGACGCGCTGCCCACCTCCGCGGCGGGCAAGGTGCTCAAGACGGATCTGCGGGCCCGGATCGAGCAGGCCGCGGCCTCACGCTGAACCGGCAGCCGGGTACCGCGACGGTGCCCGGCTGTCGCCCTGTCGCCCTGTCGCCGTGTCGCCGTGTCGCCGTGTCGCCGTGTCGCCGTGTCGCCGTGTCGCCGCGTCGCCGTGTCGCCGTGTCGCCGCGTCGCCGCGTCGCCGCGTCGCCGAGCGAATGGACCATGCTGTCGGTCTGACGAGGTGAGCGATACATTCGCTCGGACGAACAGACGAAAAGGGGCGGTGCCTTCGACAGGCACCGCCCCTCGTCGCGTTCCGGGGTCAGCCGCGCTGGGCCTGCTTGACCAGTCCGCCGCCGATGATCAGGCGCTGGATCTCGCTGGTGCCCTCGTACAGGCGCAGCAGCCGCACGTCCCGGTAGATCCGCTCGACCGGCACCTCCCGCATGTACCCGGTGCCGCCGTGGATCTGCACCGCCAGGTCGGCGACCGTGCCGACCATCTCGGTGCAGAACAGCTTCGCCACCGACGGCGCGATCCGCCGGTCGGTGCCCTCCACCCACGCCCGCGCCGCGTCGCGCACCAGCGCCCGCCCGGCCATCACCCCGGTCTGCTGATCGGCGAGCATCGCCTGCACCAGCTGGAAGTTGCCGATCGCGGTGCCGCCCTGCGTCGCGGTCGCCGCATACGCCACCGACTCGTCCAGCGCGCGCTGCGCCTGCCCCACCGACAGCGCCGCGATGTGCACCCGGCCGCGGGCCAGGGAGGTCATCGCGGCCTTGTAGCCGACGTCCTCGCTGCCGCCGACCAGCGCCGCGGCCGGCACCCGCACGTCGGTGAAGTGCACGTCCGCCGTCCAGGACCCCTCCTGGCCCATCTTGCGGTCCTTGGCGCCGACCTGCACCCCGTCGGTGTCGGCCGGGACCAGGAACACCGCGATGCCGGTGCCGTTCTCGTCGGCGGGGCGGGTGCGGGCGAAGACGACGAACAGGTCCGCGAGCGGGGCGTTGGTGATGAACCGCTTCTCGCCGGTGATAATCCAGTCGTCGCCGTCGCGCACCGCCTTGGTGCGCAGCCCGGCCGGGTTCGAGCCGGCGCCGGGCTCGGTCAGCGCGAACGACGCGACGACCTCGCCGGAGGCGATCTTCTCGAGCCACTGCGCCTTCTGCTCGTCGGTGCCGAACCCGACGAGGACCTGCCCGGCGATGCCGTTGTTGGTGCCGAACATCGACCGCAGCGACAGCGTGGTGTAGCCCAGCTCCATCGCCAGCTCGGCGTCCTGCGCCAGGTTCAGGCCCAGCCCGCCCCACTCCTGCGGGATGGCGTACCCGAACAGGCCCATCTCCTTGGCGGCGGTGCGGATGTCGTCCGGAATCGCGTTGGTGTCGGCGATCTCCTGCTCGCGCGGCACCACCACGCCGCGCACGAACGCGCGGGTCTGGGCGAGGATTTCCTGGAAGTCGTCGTCGTCGACCTGGGCAGCCGGCGTCGCAGTCGAGGTTGTCATGAATCCACCATCGGTTTCCGGGGCGGCGGGTGTCCAATACGAATCACCCCATCGCCACATAGGCACTGTCGATGAATGGGGCGGGGTCGAATCACCGGTCCTCTCGGTATATTCGGAGCATCAGCCGACGGGCGTCGCCCGCGTCCTCGATTCATCGGTGCCTTCCCACCGTCCCCGGACCGGGTGGGCTCGTGCGAAAGGAACCTCATGTCACTGCTGGAGAACCGAACCGCCGTCATCACCGGAGGCGCTCAGGGCATCGGTTTCGCGATCGCACAGGAGTTCGTCGACGCCGGCGCCCGGGTCGTCCTCGGCGACCTCGACCTCGATGCCGCGACGGCCGCCGCCGAGAAGCTCGGTGGCCGCGAGGTGGCCCGGGCGGTGCGGTGCAATGTGGTGAACGCGGAGGAGTGGGACACGCTCCTCGCCGAGGCCGTCGACGGGTTCGGCTCGCTCGACGTCGTCGTCAACAACGCCGGCATCACCCGCGACGCGACGATGCGCACCATGACCGAGGAGGACTTCGACCTGGTGATCGCCGTCCACCTCAAGGGCACCTGGCACGGCACCCGCAAGGCGTCGGCGATCATGCGCGATTCCAAGCGTGGCGCCATCGTCAACATCTCCTCGCTCTCCGGCAAGGTCGGCATGGTCGGCCAGACCAACTACTCGGCCGCGAAGGCGGGCATCGTCGGCCTCACCAAGGCGGCCGCGAAGGAGATGGCGCACCACGGCGTGCGGGTCAACGCGATCCAGCCGGGCCTGATCCGTTCCGCGATGACCGAGGCGATGCCGCAGAAGGCCTGGGATCAGAAGATGAGCGAGATCCCCATGGGCCGGCCCGGCGAGGTGTCCGAGATCGCGTCCGTGGCCCTCTTCCTCGCGTCCGACATGTCCTCGTACATGACCGGCACGGTACTCGAGGTCACCGGCGGCCGATTCATGTGAGTCCCTGTCTCACGGTCTCTTTCACAATCACTCTCCTCTCCCGAAGGTCGTCATGCGCGAAGTAGTCATCTGCGAGCCCGTCCGCACTCCCATCGGCCGCTACGGCGGAATGTTCAAGTCCCTCACCGCCGTCGACCTCGGTGTCGCCGCACTGAAGGGTCTCCTCGACCGCACCGGAATCGCCCCCGACGCGATCGAGGACGTCATTCTCGGCCACTGCAACGGCAACAGTGAGGCCCCCGCCATCGGCCGCGTCGTCGCGCTCGACGCGGGCCTGCCGATCACGGTGCCCGGCATGCACATCGACCGTCGCTGCGGCTCCGGCCTGCAGGCCGTCATCCAGGCTGCGCTCCAGGTGGGCAACGGCGACAACGAGGTCGTCGTCGCCGGCGGTGCCGAGTCGATGAGCAACGCCTCGTTCTACTCCGTCGACATGCGCTGGGGCGGCGCCCGCACCGGCGTGCAGATGCACGACAGCCTCGTGCGTGCCCGGGCCACCGCCGGCGGCCGCTTCTACCCGGTGCCCGGCGGCATGATCGAGACCGCCGAGAACCTGCGCCGCGACTACGGCATCAGCCGGCTCGAACAGGACGAGCTCGCGGTGTCCTCGCACGCCCGCGCCGTCGCCGCGCAGAAGAACGGCATCCTCGCCGAGGAGATCGTCCCGGTCACCGTCACGACCCGCTCCGGTGACGACGTCATCGACACCGACGAGCATCCCCGCCCGGACGTCACCGTCGAGTCGCTGGCGAAGCTGAAGCCGATCATGGGCAAGCAGGATCCCGAGGCCACGGTCACCGCCGGTAACGCCAGCGGCCAGAACGACGCCGCGTCCATGTGCCTCGTCACCACCCCCGAGCGCGCCGCGGAGCTGGGCCTGACCCCGCTCGTGCGGGTCGTGTCCTGGGGCCTGGCCGGTGTGGCTCCGAAGATCATGGGCATCGGCCCGGTTCCGGCCACGGAGAAGGCCCTCGCCAAGGCCGGCATCACGCTCGCCGACGTCGACGTGATCGAACTCAACGAGGCCTTCGCGGCGCAGGCACTCGCGGTGACCCGCGAATGGAAGTTCGGCGCAGCCGATTTCGAGCGCACCAACGTCCACGGGTCCGGCATCTCGCTGGGCCACCCGGTCGGCGCGACGGGCGGCCGCATGCTGGCGACGCTCGCCCGGGAACTGCACCGCCGCGACGGCCGTTACGGCCTCGAGACGATGTGCATCGGCGGCGGTCAGGGTCTGGCCGCGGTGTTCGAGAGGGTGTAGGCCGCTTCGCGGCCGGTGCGTCCTTTGGGCTGTGGGAGCAACTCAAAGGACGCACCGGCGCGTCAGCGCCATGGTGGGTCAGCGCCGCCGTACCAGGTCGACGAACGCCTGACCCACCGCAGACAGGGTCGCCGGATCGAACGCGAGCCCGTACGTGCCCACCAGCCGCGGCTCGCATGCGCGCACCACGAGCCGGTCCCCGGCGGCCTCCGCCGGCACCCGATCCACGATCGACCCGCCGAGTCCGGCTGCCACCATCGGCAGCCGGACTTCGCGCTGGCCGACCAGGACGGAGATCTCCGGACGGGCACCGGCCGCGCGCAGCGCCGACTCCACCGCATCGACCATCGACCCACCGGTCGGCGCGAACACCATGGGGATGTCCGGCAGCTCGGACAGGTGGATCGGGCTCTCCGGCAGCTCGGATCCCGGCGGATACGCCAGCCACCACTCCTGCTCGCCCAGCTCGATCACCTCGAGTCCGTCGCCGCCCTCGAGCGGCAGGTGCGCAACGACGAACTCGCAGTGACCGTCGCGGATCAGCGACGCGACCAGCTCCTCGTCCTGCAGGGCCGAGAACCGCACCGCGACCTTGGGATATTCGCGGCGGAACCGCGCGATCAGCTCCACCAGCGGGCCGGCGGACAGTGCCGGGAAGGCCATGATGTCGAGCCGGCCCGCCACCGCGCCGTCCGACGTGGCGAGCAGCTCCTCGACCGCGGTCACGTCACGCAGGATCTGCCGGCTCGGGCCGATGAGGCTGCGGCCCGCCGCGGTGAGAACCATGCCGCGACCGATGCGGTGGAACAACTCGACGCCGAGCTCGCGTTCGAGGCTGCGCAGGGCCTGCGACACCGTCGGCTGCGCGACGCCGAGCGCGGTCGCGGCCCCGTTGATGCCGTTGTTCTCGACGACCGCGAGGAAGTACTCCACCTGCCGGAAATCCACAGTCCTACACTCCCTGCCGCAGTGTCGAGGCGACGTCGAGGAACGCCGCCGCGGCCGGCGACGGCTCGCCCGCCCGCAGCACGAGTCCGACGGGCCGGGTCAGTGGCGGCTCCAGCGGCCGCACCGTCACCGTGGGCATCTGCTGTTCGGCCACCGGCCTGGGCACCACCGTTGCGCCGGTGCCCAGGCACACCAGTCCCCACGTCGCCGCCGGGTGGGCGCAGTCGACGACGACATTGGCGGCGTTCTCGGCGAGCAGCCCGCCCGCCTTCGCGGCGTTGGTCCGGTCGCCGAGATCGACGACGAGGGGTACGTCCCGCACACGGGTGCGCGGGATCGGGTCCGGCAGGTCGGCCGCGAGGTCGTGGTGGAGGGCGAGCACGAGCTCCTGCTCGAACAGCGGCACGGTGATCATGCCCGCGTGCTCGACCGACAGGTCGGTCACGCCGATCTCCGCCTCGCCGCGGCGCAGCGCGGTGTGCACCCCGGCGGGACCGTCCGTGTCGACGATCCGCACCAGGATGTGCGGGTAGCGGTCACGGAAGCGGCGGGCGAGCTCGATCATCGGGTCGAACGAGAACGACGAGTACGTCACCACGTCGACGCGGCCCGAGGCGAGTTCGCGTACCGCGGCGACCTTCGCCTTCGCCCGCTCGACGTCGGCGAGGATGCGGCGCGCCGCTACGTCGAGCCGGCGGCCGTCCTCGGTGAGCGTGAGCCGGCGCCCGGTCCGGTCGAACAGGGTTGTGCCGAGCCGACGTTCGAGTGTGCGGATGGCCTGCGACAGCGACGGCTGCGAAATGTAGAGGGACTGGGCGGCCTTCGTGATCCCACCCCGGTCGACGACCGCGACGAAATAGGTGATGAGGTGAAGGTCCACCGGCTCATCGTACGGGGACGGCGGTTGCCGGCATCCAGCGGTCCGGGTCGGTACCGCACCCGGTGACCACGTCCCGGTCGGCGAGAACCAACAGGTGGGCGTCGGTCTCCCGCACCGCGAGCCGGCACAGACGCGGCGACATCGTCTCGAACGGACGGGACCACGAGATCCGCGTGGCGACCTCCCACGCCGTGGAACCGGGGTGCCGGGACACGGCCTCGGCGATCTCGGCCAGCCGTTCCTCGTGGTGGCCGAGCAGCGCCTGCGCGCGGGAAGCGACACCGCGGAAGCGGTATTCGTGGGCGGGGAAGACCTCGCCGTCGGGCAGGCTCGTGGTGGCGTGCAGCGACAGCAGGTAGCGGTGCAACGGATTCGGCAGTTCGCCCGGGACGGTGGAGATGTTGGGACTGATGCGGGGGAGCATGTGGTCGCCGCTGAACACCAGCTCGTGGGTGCGATCGACGAAGCACAGGTGGCCGGGGGTGTGGCCGGGCGTCCACACGGCGTGCAGGTCCCAGCCCGGCAGATCCAGGGGGGTGCCGTCGTCGAGCACGACGTCGAGCGACTCGCGCGGCCCGAACCGGACCAGTTCCATGACCTCGCCCGATCGGACCTCTTCGGGGGCTCCGAGCCGGGCCAGCTGCCGGGCCCAGGCCGCGGTGAACCCTTCCCGATCCGTGGCGGTGTGGTGGCCGAGCAGCGACGCGTCGGCGGCGTGCATCGCCAGTGCGGCACCGCTGACCTCGCGCAGCCGCGGCGCCAGGCCGAAGTGGTCCGGGTGCAGGTGCGTGATCGCCGCGAACCGGACCTCGGTGATGTCGTGCCCGGTCTGCCGGATTCCGTCGACCAGGGCCTGCCACGACTGTTCCGAGTCCCAGCCGACGTCGATCAGGGCCAGGCCGTCGGGCAGGGCCAGCGCGTAGACCAGCACGTAGCGCAGCGGGTTCTTCGGCATGGGCACGGGAATCGACCACAGCCCGGGCCGGACCTGCTCGACCGGTGGCAGCTCGCCGCGCCGCCACGCCTCCTGCTGCACGACGCCGACGACCTCGACCGCGGTCACGACACCTCCCCCGCGAGGGTGTCGCGCAACGTGCGCTTGAGGATCTTGCCGCTGGCGTTGCGCGGCAGCTCGCTCACGAAGTGGATGCGCTGCGGCTTCTTGTAGGAGGCGAGCCGGCTGGTGGTGAACGCGACCAGTTCGCTCTCGTCCGGCACGGCGGCACCGTCGGCCACCCGCACGACGGCGGTGACGGCCTCGCCCCACTTGCGGTCGGGGACCCCGACCACGGCGACCTCGGCGACGGCGGGATGCTCGGCGAGCACCGACTCCACCTCGATCGGGTAGACGTTCTCCCCGCCGGTGATGATCATGTCCTTCACCCGGTCGGTGACGAACAGGTAGCCGTCCTCGTCGAGGTGGCCGGCGTCGCCGGTGCGCAGGAATCCGTCGTGGGTGAACAGCGCCGCGGTCTCCTCCGGGCGCCGCCAGTAGCCGGACGTGTTGTGGCGGGAGCGGCACACGATCTCGCCGGACCCTCCCACCGGCAGGTCCTCCCCGGTCGCCACGTCGCGGATGGCGATCTCCACACCGGGCATGGGGCGGCCCGCCGAGCGCAGCAGGTAGGAGCGGGGACCGGTCGGGTCGTGATCCTCGACGCGCAACGCGGTGACGGAGCCGCTCGTCTCCGTCATCCCGTAGCGCTGGACGAATCCGCATCCGAGGGTGTGTACGGCGCGGCGCAGCATCGACGGGGTGACGGGGGAGGCGCCGTAGAAGATCAACTGCAGGCTCGACAGGTCGAACCTGTCCAGGCCGGGCAGGTCGAGCAGCATCTGGACGGTCGCGGGCACCAGGAACGCATGGGTGATGCGATGGCGTTCGACGAGCGACGCGACGGTGCTTGGCTGGAACTCGCCGAGCAGGACGGCGTGCACACCGGCGGAAAGGCAGGTGCTCAGCCATCCGGCCCCGGCGATGTGGAACAGCGGCATCGCGTTCAGCGCCACCGAGTCGGGCCGCCAGTGGTAGATGCGCTGTCCCTCCTCGTCGTTGTGGAGGTTGCGGTGGGTGATGAGCACCCCCTTCGGCGTGCCGGTGGTGCCGGAGGTGTACAGCTGCAGCAGCGTCGTGTCGGGGTCGTCGCCGCGGCCGGGATCGGTGTCGGCGCCGGTGGCGGTGAGCCGTTCCCACGTCCACGCCCCGGGCAGCAGGTCGTCGCCGGGCTCGGTGTCGACGAGGACGACGGGCAGGCCGGGCAGTGCGGCACGGATCGCCTCGGCTGCCGCTGCGAACCCGGATTCGACGACGAGCACGTCGAGTTCCGCGTCCTCGGCGATGCGGGCGGCCTCCGCCGGGGTGAGCCGCCAGTTCAGGGGGACGAACACCAGCCCCGCTTTCCCGCAGGCGACGAACGTCTCGGCGGCCTCGAGCCGCATGCGCAGGAGCGCTCCGATCCGACCGCCGCGGCGGGCCAGACCGCTCAGGGCGGTCGCGAGCCGATTGGTGCGCCGATCGAGTTCGGCGAAGGTGACGGTGGTGTCGCCGCAGGTCAGTGCAAGTGCGTCCGGCCGTTCCGCCGCGTGCTGCCGGACCCGCTGCGGAAGGTGCAGACCGCTCACATCCCACTCCTCGTTCCGTTCGGCGAGCGCCTCGATGTCGGGCCGCCGTGCCCGATCAGTCGATCACCAGCGCCTCGGCGGAACAAAGTCCAAGATCCACAGCGACCGATAGCGAGTGCCTATGTCGGGACCGGCGGCGCGCGACTGTCCTTGCGCGCAGAGGTGCTTCCTGCGCGGGTACGGCCCCCGACGGACGCGCGCAAGGAGCACGGCCGCGCGCGGATGTTCGGCTCAGCCCGAGGCTCAGCGCCCGAGCACAGCGACGACGCGGCGGAGCCCGTCGAGGTCCGGCGCAGTGTCCAACGTGAGCTGCCAGTCGGTGCCGGTCCACGGATCGGCCATGTGGGTGCCCGGCGCCACCGGTAGGTGCTGAGCCTCCTGCGAGAGCAGGTCCAGCAACGGCTCGTCCGTCACACCGTCGTCCTCGCCGACGATGATCACCGAAACCGGCTGTGTCGCAGACGCCTCCACGATCCGGATGACGTGCCTCAGATCGTCACGGGTGTAGCCGTGCGGGATACCCGCGAGCACCACGATCCGTGGCGCCGGTGGCTCGGCACCCGGATCCGCGGTCACGGCCAGTGCGGCGAGATCGACCGCGTGCGCCACGTCGCGCAGCCGGGGTCCGATGTCCGGGACGTCGCGGACGACCGGGCCCGTCACTGCGAAGGACACCACATCGGTGAGGGCGGACAACGCACCGGCTGTGTCGACGACGTCGAGGCGCGCCGCCGGGTGCGCCGCGAGGAGCCGCACCACGAGGGCCGACACGATCGGGGCGGTGGCGACGGAGTCCCCGTCGACCCACAGCGGGCGCCGCAGCGGCAACGGGAGGCACAACGGAAGTGTCGGGGAGTCGCGATCCGGGGCCCCGAGTTCGCCTATCCGCAGCCCGTTTCCGCCGAGACCCGGCCGCTGCCACGCCGGTGCGTCCCACGAGGCCATCGCCGCGGGCAGGGCCGCGCCGACGGCGCGCAGTTCCTCGGTCAACAACGCGGTGTCGGCGGCGTGCCGGGCGCGAGCCGCGGCGATCAGCTCGTCGCATCGCCGATTCGCCTCGGCCCGAGCCTGGTCGGCGGCCGGTCCGGTGCGGCGGGCCGGGTCGGAGACGGCTGCGGACAGTTCCTCGTCGAGCCGGTGCAGTGCGTAGTCGTGTGCGGAGACGAACGCGGCGGCAGAGCGGGATGCGTCCTCGAAGATCTGCCAGGTCCGCTCCCACGCCTGCTCCGGTTCGACCGGCACCGTCGCCGGGGTATCCGGCGAGGGCGGAGCCGGCTCGTCGTCGACGTCCACTCCGTGCGCGCGGAACAGTTCGGCGAGTCCACCGGCATACCCCTGGCCCACCGCCCGCAGCTTCCATCCGCCGTCGCGGCGGTACAACTCCCAGCAGATCACCGCCGACTCGGCACCGCCGGCGGGCGCGTCGAACGTCGCCGGCCCGGATCCGGGCGGCCCGGTCAGGTCGGTGGACAGCGCGCCCACCGGCCCTCGGTCCGAGGAGACCGCCAACAGCACCGCGGCGGCCTGCGGGCACACCCGGTCGAGATCCACGACGACGGCGTCGCCGGCCAGGTCCACGCCCGGCGCCGCGGGCTGGTTGTAGAACACGGCGTCGGCGGAGGTGCGTACCTGCAGGTTCGTGTCGACCACCAGCGCGCACACGTCCAGCGGCCCCGCCGCGCGCGCCGTGAAGCGGACCCGGCGCGCCGTCAGCGGGGCGTTCTGCCCCGCCGCGAATCTCCCCGTCACGGCGTCAGGACACCAGGAACCGGCCGAGCTGCGGCGCGGCCTCCCCGGGATGCTTGGCCTGGATGCCCTCGCCGATCGCCTGAAGCTTCCAGTCCTGCCCCTGCCGGTACACCTTGGCCATCACCATGCCGGTGAACGGCATACCGCCCTGCATGGTGTAGCGGGCCAGCTCGGCGTTGTTGGTGCCGTCCACCAGCCGGCAGAACGCGTTCGCAACCTGCTCGAAGGTGTGCCCCTTGTACGAGGTGACGATGAACATGACTGTCGTGATGTGGGCCGGGACCCGGGTGAGGTCGACAAGCACGACCTCGTCGTCGCCGGCGCCCTCGCCGGTGAGGTTGTCGCCCTGGTGCTGGACCGAGCCGTCCTTGGACCGCAGCTGGCCGTAGTACGCGACGTCGACGAGGTTCTGGTCGGCGAACAGCACGGCCGACGCGTCGAGGTCGATGTCGGCGGCACGGTTGCCGAACAGACCGCGCTTCGCGATCGGATCCCAGCCCAGCCCCATGCGCAGGTAGGTCAGGGCCACACCACCCTCCTTGCGGAGGGTGACCTTCTGGCCCTTGACGAGGCTGACCGGCCGGCTCTTGGTGAGGCTGACCTCGGGCTGGGCGTCCTGCGCCGGCTGCGGCGCGGAGGCCTGCACGTACGGCTGCGACGGGGCCGGCTGCTGGTAGGGCTGCTGAGCAGAAGGCGGCGGCGTGGAGTAGGCCGGCGGTACGGGAGGCGCGGCCGGGGCCGACGGCGGCACGGGCTGAGCCGGCTGCGGCGCGGGCTGAGCCGTTTGCGGCGCCGCCGCGGGCGCGTCGTCGACGCTCACCCCGTGATCGGTCACGAGCGCGGCGAACCCGCCCGCGTATCCCTGGCCGACGGCCCGCACCTTCCACGCGCCCTGCCGCCGGTACAGCTCGAGGGCGATCACGATCGACTCGCTGCTCAGCCCGTCGATCCGGTACTCGTAGAGGACGTTGCCCGCGGTGTCGGAGACCCGCGCGGACGGCGGGGCGAAGCGACCGAAGCTGCTCGACGCGTCGTCGAGGGTGATGACCGCGCGCACCTGGTCGATGTCTGCCGGCACCTGGTTCAGCGACACGGCCAGCGACGCGGCCTGCCCGGGAGTGCCCGGCACGAGCCGCACCCCCGGCCCGCTCGGCTGGTTGAAGAAGACGAAGTCGGCGTCGGAGCGCACCTTGCCGTCGGCCTTGACCAACAGGGCGGACAGGTCGGCCGGGGTGGTCAGCTCGAGCGAGACGACGACGTCGGTGGCGGTGAGGGGGCCGTTCTGACCCTTGGCGAGAGATACGGGCACGGGAGGGGTCCTCACTGTTACTGGAAACTCTGTCTTGGGGAACATGGAGCGTCACTGCCACTGTACGAACCCGCGCCGATCCGGGCGTATCGGGCGAACCAGGCCAGGATCTCCTCGCCGGCCCGGATCCCCGTTTCCCGGGTCACCGTCACCGTCGGGTGCCGCCAGTCCAGCGCTTCGAGTTCGCCGTGCCGCGGCCGGATCGCGGCGTCGGCGGCGACCAGCATCTCGGCGTCGAGCGCTCCGTCCCCGGCGGCGAGTACCGCGGCATCCGGGGCGAGCGTTCCGTCGGCGACCAGGCGCCGGCGGACCTCGGCGACGGCCTTGCTCTTGCACACCGCCGACGGCATCGTGTACAGCTTGCGGCCCTGCTGCGAGGCGCTCCATCCGCGGCCGCGGCACCAGTGGTCCCATTCGTCGAGGAATCCGACCGGCTGGGCGGCGACGTCGATCACGAGATAGCAGAACAACTCGTCGGCGATGCGGAACTTGTGCACCCAGTCGTCGGAGACGCGGCGCCGCAGTTCGGCGGTGACCTCGTCGAGTCCGGCGCCCTCGGCGCGCACGCCCGCGTCCACCGCCTGCCGCCACCCGGTGTCCGGCACACCGTCGGCGAGGATCACGCCGCCGTTGCTGGCGATCGCGTAGGGCCACGGTGCGCCGGGCAGCGCGATGCGCCGGAACTGTTCCGGGGTGCGCGTGGTGGTCGGCACCACCACCGCGGCGGCGGCCAGGTCGCGCAGGCGCTGCGCGGACGTGACGGTCAGGTACGACAGGGGCGCACCGTCGTAGTGCTCGACACACACCAGATCGCCGTCGACGACGGGCGATTCGCCCATCGCGGCGCGCGAGTAGATCATCGTGCGGTCGAGGTCGGTCGCGACGAGGGCGGTGGTCACGGCAGATCCTTGATCAGTCCCATGCAGGAATACGCCAGGTCGGGAACCGTTTCGACCGGCACGTCGCGGGCGGCGGCGAGCATCCGGATGTGCGCGTGCTCCTCGGCATCGGCCTCGCGGACCAGCACCCGCCACGGCACGCGCCGCAACAGCACCCGGGTGGTCTCACCGACACCGGGCTTGACGTAGTTGACGGTGGAGATGCCGTACTCGGCCCGTACCCTCTCCACCGACTCCCAGCCCGCCCACGTGGGGGTGCGGTCGGACCGCAGGATGTCCCCGGCGGCGGTGACTGCGGCGTCCCGGTCTCCGAATTCCGCGGCGACGGTGTCGAGGAGGACGGCCGAGACGTCCTCGCCGGCAAGTTCGGCGTAGAACTTGGCGCCGTGGAACTCGCCCGGGCCGATCAGGGTTTCGTTGAGGACGGTGCGTGAGACCAGGCCGGAGACAGTGGAATTCAGGCACGCCGAGGCGATGAGGAAGTCGTCGCGGGTGCCGTAGGTCCGCACGCAGTACCCGGGGTCGGCGAGCACGGCGAGGTCGCCGGAGAGTTCCGGACCGCCCGCGGCCCGGTACTCGGCCAGGGCCGCCGCGAGTTCGCGGGCGATGGCGCCCTTGCCGGTCCAGCCGTCGACGAACACCACCGAGGCCGGATCGTGACGCGCCGTCACGTGGTCGAGGGCGGCGACGTCGATGCCACGGCGCCGCACGATCGACACCGCGTAGTGCGGCAGGTCCAGCCCGTGGTGCCGCTGCGCCCAGCGACGGATCAGGATGCCGACGGGAGTGCCGGCGCGGGCCAGTGATACGAGCGTCAGGTCCCGGCCCCGTTCGGCGAGCAGCAGTTCGGTGACCGTACCGACGGCGTGGGCGAGGCGCCCCGCCGTCGCGGCGAGTACCTTGTCGAACAGCTCGCGGTAGGCGGCATCGGGTTGGTATTCGATCGGCAGCGTCTCGGCGTAGTGGGCGAGACCCGACTGGATGCGGCGTTCGCGCTCGGCGATGTCGGCCTCGAGGGCGACGTGCGAGAGGTCCTTGAGGAGCCACCGCACCTCGTCCGGGGCGTAGGAGCCGAAGTCGGGTCCGGCCAGCGGAACGGTCATCGTCCCTCCCGGGTGGCGCGCAGCACCGACGGGTCGGTGGCGGGCACGACGGCGACGACCACGTCCTCCCCGGCGGCGGTCAGCACGTCGAGCAGGCCACCGTCGGCCCGGAGGCGATCGGTGTCGGCGGGATCGTCGAGCACCAGCAGCAGCCGTGCCCGTTCCTCCGGCCACCGCGCGTTGTACAGGTACCGCGGGACGTCGTCGGGTTCGGGTGCGATGAAGGTGAATCCGCGCCGAAGGGGGTAGCAGGGCACGTCCCGGACGTACGCAGGGGAGCGGGTGGTGGTCTGGAACCGCGTGGGGATCCCCCGGCGGGCGAGCGCGTCGGCGATGCGCAGCGGCAGGTACATCAGTTCCTCGTGGCCCACCACGACGACCGGCCGTCCCGGTCCGAGGGCGGTGGCCACGGCCTCGGTCGTGTGCTCGATCGCGGCGTCGAAAGCCGCGGTGTCGGTGCGCAGGAAGCCGTGCCGCCCGCCGTCGGGCACGGTCGCCGGCCACGGCAACGTCACGAACTCCACGGAGCCCCGTTGTGAGGCAACGGGATTCATATCCGGATCGGGCAGTGCGGCGACCCGCTCGACGAGCCCGTCGGGAAGGATCGTGTGTCCCGCCGCGAGGCTCACGTGGTCGATCCGGGCGCCGAGTTCGGCGGCCGCCTCGTCGACCGCGCGACGGTGATCGGCGGTGCGCATGTCCACCAGCGACGCGACGACGTACCGGGCGCGAGGATGGTGCCGGTGCAGGGACCGGATCGCGTCGACGGCCGTGGCGCCGGTGGAGATCTCGTCGTCCACCAGGACCAGCGGTGCGTCGTTCGCGAACAGCTCCGGCGACGTCGGCTGGAGCAGGTGCGACGTGGCGTGCGAGTGGCCCTCCTCGAACCCGGCGAAGGTGCCGGCGCCGGGCACGTCACGCCGGGTGGAGTGCAGGTAGCAGCGCGCTCGCAGCCGGCTGGCCACACAATGGCCCAGGCCCGTTGCGGTTTCGGCGAATCCGAGTACGACCGTGTCGTGCGCGGCGGAGCCCAGCAGGTCCGCGACGAGATCGCCGAGCCGGTCACCCGCGCCGATGACCGCGGCCGGGTCGGTGGGAATGTGCTTGCCGAGCACCGTGGAGACCAGCAGGTGTGCGCGACGGGGGTTGCGGCGCAGCCCCGGCACGACGAGGTCCGGCACGGTGTCGCCGGTCGCCGAGTCGAAGTGCTGCAGTTCCAGGCCGAATTGCTCCGTCGCCCAGGGTGACTGCAACCCCGCGGTCACCGGTCCACCAATGCCGTCAGCAGGTCCACGAAAGTGACTCCCTTGTTGGTGACGCCGAACACCGAGGCGCGCAGCAACGTCTGCTGCGCCCAGGTGCGGTGCGGGCGCCGCTCGTTCATCTTGTTGCGGTAACCGGAGGCCTGCACGCCACCTGCGTCGCCGCCGAGGATGTCGACCGCGTCGTGGTACTCCTCGTGGGTGACCGCGGACAAGGCGTGCACCGCGGCCACATGGGAGGGATGGATCACGGTCTTGCCCTGGATGCCGTTCGCCCGGTCGAGGGCGATCTCGCGGAGCAGCCCGTCGAGATCCCGGCTGACGAGCTGCTGGCGGAACATCACCGCGTCGTGCTCGGCGAACGGCGTGGCCCGCAGCATCGGGCGGAACATGCGCTCGTGATCGGCGAAGTACTCCCAGACGGGACCGGTGATGACGAATCCGGTGCCGTCGGTGCGGCCGAGATAGTTGACGACATCCGCAATGACGTCGACGACCACGCGTACGTCGTAGATGGTCAGGTCGCGGTCGCGGCGGATGCCGAACGTGCCGCACATGTCGGTGGCCCCGATCCGTACCGCCAGCACCCGGTCACGGTGCCCGGCGAGCAGTGCCGCGATCTGCTGCAGCTCGCCGTCGCGGGTCTGCCGGTGCACCAGCTCGGCGGACTCGAGCACCGGCATCGCGTACAGGTGCTTGTCGAGCCGCTCGGACGCCGCCGCCACCGCATCGAGGAAGGCCGGCCCCGACGCCGCGGTGAACTTGGGCAGAACGAATCCGGTCAACGCGGTGACGCCGGGCCCCAGGATGTCGGCGATGCGGTCGACACCGTCGGGGGTGCGCACCCGGACGAACAGCAGCATCGTCGCGGCCGCGGTGCCGGCGAGCTCGTCGAGGGTGGCGACCGCGTTGCGCAGGCCGTCCTCGACCTCGTGATCGGCGACGGCGTCCTCGAGGTCGATCACCATCGAGGCGACACCCTCGCGGGCTCGGCGGGCGATCGTGGCGGTCAGATCCGCGCGGGTGGCCGGGACGTACAGGGTGGCCCCGAGCGCGACGGCGAGCCGATCGCGCTCGTCGGCATCGGAGAATGCCTGCGGCGGATGCAGGAACAGCGTGTCCCGGGTCGCGCGGTCCATGTGGTGGAAATGGTGCATCGTGCGCATATCGGCGAAGGTTCCCCCACTCATGCCTCTTCCGTTCGTCCTCTCATTCGTTGCACCACGCCGGCGATGAAGCGCGAAACGGCGTCGAGCTCTCGGACGTACGCCCAGTAGTCGGGGTGTACGCCGGTGAGCGAACCGACTGCCCTGTCGATCCGATCGAGCTGCGCGTCGAGCACCGATCCCCATTCTGCGGTCAACCCCCGTTGCACCGCGAGTTGTTGCGCGTCGCGCAGACGGAACCGTACCTGCTCCACCTTCGCGGCCGGATCACGGCGGACCGCGCGGAGGACGGACAGCCGCTCGGTGACGGCGTCGACGTAGCGTTCCGCCTGGGTGAGCGATGCCCGGGCCGCCGCGGTCAGCTCGAGCGCCTGCTCGGGCCGGTTCCCGGCCGAAGCCGTTCGCGCCGCGGTCACGTCGGCGTCGGCCCGGTCGAGGAACTCGCGGGCGGCGCGCTCGTTGCCGGACAGGTCGGCGGAGCTGGCCGCGTTGAACTCGCGCAGCAGGGCCGAGAACGCCGGCGCCAGGCTCTCGGCGCGGGTGCGGACCGCCGACAGGCGGGTGGTGACGGATGCCACAGCTTTCCGGGCGGACTCGGCCTTGTCCGGCGCCTGCGCGAGGGCGCGACGCAGGGCGATGGCCGCCTCCTCGGCCCGCCGTGCCGCCGTTCGGACGGCGCCGGTTCCCACCGCCGAATCCAGGGCGCGGACCTCCGCGTCGAGCGCGTTCGCCGCGGCCCGCACGGACGGGTAGTCGGCGTATGCGGCGTGCTCGGGCGCGTCCACCAGCGCCGCCGCGGCCTGCGCCTCGGTGCGGACCTGCCGGGCGAGCTGCGGGACGGTCTGTGCCACCGCGACCGAATGCTCGAGGTGTGCGCGGTGGCGATCGTAGAACTGGTCGAGGGTGCGGGTGGCGAGACCGATCTGCTGCAGAGCCTGTTCGTAGGCCGGGGCGGGAGCGAGCGGATCGGTCGGTTCGGTGCGGGCGAGGTGCAGGTACGTCTCGGCCGCGCGGTAACAGGCTTCGCGGACGGGCTCCCACTCGCGGCGCAGCCCGCGCTGCGGCGCGAGGTCGTGCGAGGCCGTGACGGCGGCCTCGGCGACGGACTGGCGGCGGTCCATGTCGAGGAACGCGGCGACCATCGCGTCGTAGGCGCCACGGGCCACCGGATCGTCGGTGCTCCCACCGCCGAAGAGGCGGCGCGTCCATCGGCTCGCCACGCCCCGAATGGTACTGGTCCGCGCGGTTCGGCCCCGTGCGCGCGCCTCGAGCATGGGGCGTCGGCGCGGAACAGCTATTAGGGTGGAGTGACACGCGCAAATCGGGCGTGCCCGCCCGGGCACCTCGTCCGGACCGACAGATCGAAAGGACCCCGCATGGGCGTCAGCTTGACCAAGGGCGGCAATGTTTCCCTCACCAAGGAAGCGCCGAACCTCACCGCCGTGGCCGTCGGCCTCGGCTGGGACATCCGCAGCACCACCGGTGCCGACTTCGACCTCGATGCCAGCGCGATCGCGACCGGCGCCGACAAGAAGGTCGTCTCGGACCAGCACTTCGTCTTCTTCAACAACCTCAAGTCCCCGGACGGCTCGATCGAGCACATCGGCGACAACCGCACGGGCGAGGGCGAGGGCGACGACGAGGTCGTCAACGTCGACCTGAGCGCCGTGCCGGCCAACATCGAGAGCATCTTCTTCCCGGTCTCGATCTACGACGCCGACTCCCGCAGCCAGTCGTTCGGACAGGTCCGCAACGCGTACATCCGCGTCGTCGACCGCGCCAACGGCAACGAGCTCGCCCGCTACGACCTGTCGGAGGACGCCTCCACCGAGACCGCCATGGTCTTCGGTGAGCTGTACCGGCACGGTGCGGAGTGGAAGTTCCGCGCCATCGGCCAGGGCTACGCGTCCGGCCTGGCGGGCATCGCCCGCGACTACGGCGTCAACGTCTGACGTCGCATCCGGATTCCGGATCCGGCCCCCGGCTTCGTCGCCGGGGGCCGCTTTCCTTGGTTCACCGATAATTTGCTGCAGTAACCACCCTGCACCGCCCCGATCCAGACAGAAAGGCCACGCTTCGTGGTTCTGCGCATCTTCGGCATATCGTTTGCCGTCACCGTCGTCTCCCTGGTGGTCGCCTTCCTCTACGGCGGACCCCAGGCCCTGTTCCTCGCCGCGATCCTCGGCATCCTCGAGGTCTCGCTCTCGTTCGACAACGCGGTCATCAACGCCACCGTGCTGCAGCGGATGAGCGAATTCTGGCAGAAGATCTTCCTCACCATCGGCATCCTCATCGCCGTGTTCGGCATGCGGCTGATCTTCCCGCTGCTCATCGTGTGGATCGCCTCCGGCCTCGGTCCGATCGAGGCACTCGACCTCGCCTTGAACCCGCCGCCGAACGACGCCGCGTACTTCCCCGACGGCAGCCCCAGCTACGAGACCATCATCACCGACGCCCACCCGCAGATCGCCGGGTTCGGTGGCATGTTCCTGCTGATGCTGTTCCTGAACTTCATCTTCGAGGAACGCGAGATCAAGTGGCTGGCCTGGCTCGAGCGTCCGCTCGCGCGGGCCGGCAAGCTGGACCAGCTCGAGGTCGTCACCGCCTCGGTGCTGCTGGTGCTGACCGCCACGATCCTCGCTCCCGAGGACAAGGTCTCCACCGTGATGATCGCCGGCGTGCTCGGCATGATCACCTACATCGTCGTCAACGGGCTCGGCGAGCTGTTCCACATCCCCGAGGAAGAGGAAGAGCCGACGGGCGGGCCCACCCAGCTGGCCAAGGCCACCGGCAAGGCCGGGTTCTTCCTGTTCCTCTACCTCGAGGTTCTCGACGCGTCGTTCTCCTTCGACGGCGTGATCGGCGCGTTCGCCATCACCTCGGACCCGATCATCATCGCCCTGGGCCTCGGTTTCATCGGCGCGATGTTCGTCCGCTCGATCACGGTGTTCCTCGTCCGCAAGGGCACCCTCTCGGAGTACCGCTACCTCGAGCACGGCGCGCACTGGGCGATCGGTGCGCTCGCGTTCATCCTGCTGTACTCGATCGGCCATCACGTGAACGAGATCGTCACGGGTCTCGTGGGGGTCGCGCTCATCGGTGCCGCGTTCGCCAGCAGCATCCGCCGCAATCGTCAGGAGGCGAAGGCGACCGTCGCCGCCTGACCCGCCCGGGTGAAGGGACCCTCCGATCGGTTCGACCGATCGGAGGGTCCCTTCACCGTTTCGCGGACAACTCGCGCAGCAGCGTCTCGGCGTCGGCGAACGCCCGCGCCCGTCGCACGACGGTCGGCGCCGCCGGCGGATGCCCGTCCCACCCGTGGAACAGCGTGCTCAGGCTCAGGACGATCCGCTCCGGGTGGATCCAGTCGCCCCACCGGACGAATTCGGGATCCCGCACCAGCTGCCGGGCCGCCTCGAGCGGCCCGGCGCCGCGCGCGTACTGTTCCCGGCCGGCCTGCTCGAGCCACACCCAGTAGGCGCGCAACTCGCGGATTTCCGCGGGTCCGCACAGCGGCCCGTGACCGGGCACGTAGAGGTCCGCGTCCAGGGCCAGCAGCCGGTCGATCGCGGCGAGCCAGTTCTCCAGCGGCCCGTGCCACAGGATCGGGGTCGAGCCGATGAACAGCAGATCGCCGGCGAACACGATGCCGGCGTCCGGCACGTGCGCGATGAGGTCCCCGGCGGTGTGGCACGGCCCGAGGCGCTCGAGCTGGACCGGACGTTGCCCCACATCGAGCCGCAGGACTGTGTCGAAGGTGTGGTCGGGCAGCCGAGGCGATCGCAGCGGCAGGCGGGCGCCGCCCGGCACCCGGCGCATGTAGGCGGCCGCGGCGCCCAGCATCCCGGGCAGCGCGGCGAGCGGACGTCCGGCCGCCGCGAGCGCCGCCACCGCGGCGGGAGGGAGATCCTCGCGCATGCCGCGCAGCGCGGCCGCACTCGTCGTGATGCGGGCCGTCGCCGGAAGCGTGTCGTTGCCCCACCAGTGGTCGCCGTCGGAATGGGTGTTGACGGCCTCGGTGATCGGTGCCCGCGACACCAGCGGCTGCTGTGCCTCGGCGATCCGCCGCGCCAGCCGCGTGTCCCACGCGGTGTCCACGACCAGCGACGCCGTGCCCGCATCGACGACGAGACCGGTGTTCGCCTCTCCCCAGCCGCCCGGCGTCCGTACAACCGCCCACACCCCGTCGCCGATCTGCGTCAACCCGCCGTCGCCCACCGTTCGCCCCCCGTCCGCAGTGGCGGTGAGTCTAACCGCACGAGCCGGACCGTGGTTTGCCCCCGGCCCGGCCCGGGAACGCGGTATGAATCGCACGGACGGCGTCACGAGCGAAGGGGATCCCATGGGAACGACGGTTGCGGTCACCGGCCCCACCGGCGAGATCGGCAGGGCCGCGGTCGCAGCCCTCGAACAGGACCCGCGCATCGACCGGATCCTCGGCATGGCGCGAGGCCCGTTCGATCCTGCCCGGCAGGGCTGGACCAAGACCGAGTACCGGCAGGGCGACATCCTCGACCGCGGCGCCGTCGACGCCCTGGTCGCGGAGGCCGACGTCGTCGTGCACCTGGCCTTCGTCATCATGGGCTCGCGCGCCGAGAGTCACCGGATCAACATCGCCGGGACCCGCAACGTCTTCGAGGCGACGGTTGCCGCCGCCCGGCCGCGGCGTCTCGTGTACACCTCGTCCGTCGCCGCGTACGGATACCACCCCGACAATCCGACCCCGCTCTCCGAGGACGTGCCCACGCGTGGCTCGCACGAGCACTACTACTCCGAACAGAAGGCCCAACTCGAGCGGGTGCTCGACGAGGTCACCCGCGGATCGGACCTCGAGGTGTTCGTGCTGCGGCCCTGCATCGTCGCGGGGCCGCACGCGACCGCCCTGGCCGATGCCATGCCGTGGCGGCAGGTCACCGGGCATCTGCCCGGGGCCGTGCGGAAGGCCGCCGGCGCCCTGCCCCTGCCGCGCCCGGTGTTCCCGGACCCCGGTCATCCGCTCCAGCTCGTGCACCACGACGACGTCGCGAGTGCCGTCGTCGCCGCCGTGACGTCCGAGGGGCCGCCCGGCGCGTACAACATCGCCGGCGACGGGGTGGTGTCGCTGTCGGACGTCGCGGCCGCGCTCGGCGCCCGGCCGATCCGGGTCCCGGCGTCGGTCGCGACGGCCGCGTCGGCCGTGGTGGCGCGGCTGCCGTTCCTGCCCTCCATGGTCGAGTGGATCCACACGGGCCGCACGTCCGTCGTGATGGACACGACGAGGGCCCGGACGCAGCTCGGCTGGCAGCCGCACTACACGAGCGCCCAGACCCTCGCGGCGCTGGCGAGCGCGGTGGGTGGCGCCCGGTAGCAGTGGGTCAGCGTCGTGCGGCCGCGTGCGCGGCCATGCGGATCGGGGCGTTGACCGTGCCGTGACCCCGGTAGCCGCCGCGCCGCTGCACCAGTTCGAAGAACACCCGGGCACTGACGACCTTGGTGAACACCTGGAACAGCTCGCCGCCGTCCTCGTCCCGATCGTAGAGCACGTTGTATTCCCGAAGGGCGGCAAGCATTTCCGGATCCGGAGCCAGGCGCGCATCCAGATCGTCGTAGTAGTTGCGGGGGATCTCGAGCACCGGTGCTCCCGAATCATGCAGGGCGCGAGCGGCTTCCACCGCATCGTCGACACCGAACGCGATGTGCTGGGGGTGCCGCACGCCCGGTGCCCATTCGCCGCGACGGAGCACGGGTGCGACCAGGCCGACCTCGAAACCGTCCGTGGCGAGGACGCGGCTGCGCACCAAGCCGAACGGTCCCGCGTATTCGGCGGCCTCGGCGTCGGTCAGGCCCAGCACCGACCGGTAGAACAGCGTGGCTTCGTCGAATCGGTCGTAGGCCTGGGTCAGCGCGACGTACTCGGTGCACCGCACGCCCACCGCCGTCGTCGGCGTCGTGCCGGTGGGGCGGAAGTCGTTGCGCCAGTCCGCCGGGCCGTCGCTCCGCGACGACAGGAACAGGGCGGTGCCGTCCGGGGAGACCACTGCGGACAACGGTGCCTCACCCGGGCCGACGACCCGCGCCAGCTGCGGTGCCAGCAGCTCGTGGGCGTGCCGGGAGACGGCGCCGACGTCCGCGACCTCGATCCCCAGAGCGGTGACGGCCGCGCCCTCGGCCGCGCTGTGGGCCGGGTTCGAGGTGTTCACCAGCACCCGCGCGTCCCCCTGCTCCCACAGCTCCACCGGCTTGCTGTGATGCTGCCCCGAGTGGGTGAAGCCGAGCGAGGCGAGGGCCGCACGGACCGGCTCCGCAGCGGTGGGCGGAGTTCCGATCTCCGTGAACGCGTGCCCGCGCACCTGTACCGGGTTGGGGTCACCGTCGAGCCGCAGTTCCAGATCGAGCAGCGAGCGCATCGCGTCGATCGCCGTCGGCACCGGCGCCGACTGGCGGAACACATCGTTGAACACCTCCAGCGAGAGCGGCCCGGTGTAACCCGCCGCGAGGACGTGCCCGACGAGTCCGACGAGATCGAACTCGCCCTCGCCCGGGAACACCCGGTAGTGGCGGCTCCACTGCAGGACGTTCATGTCCATCTCCGGTGCGTCGGAGAGTTGCAGGAAGAAGATCTTCTCGCCCGGGATGTCCGCGATGCCGGCGACGTCCTTGGTGCGGGAGAAGATGTGGAAGCTGTCGAGGCACAGCCCGAGGGCCGGATGATCGGCCCGGCGCACGATCTCCCACGAGCGCTGCCAGGTGTTCACGTGGCGGCCCCACGCCAGCGCCTCGAAGGCGATCCGCATGCCCCGCTGCGCTGCCGCATCCGCCAGTTCCCGCAGCTGCGCGGCCGCGAGATCGACATCGTCGACGGTGTGCGGCGACACCGACGAGCACACCAGCACGAGGTCGGTGCCGAGCTGTTCCATCACGTCGAACTTGTGCCGCGCGCGGCGCATGTTGCGGGCGTGGATCTCGGCCGGGACGGCCTCGAAGTCGCGGAAGGGCTGATACAGCGGGATGCTCAGCCCGAGTTCGGCGCAGCGCTCGCGCACGGCCGCGGGGGTGAGCGGGGAGCCGATCAGGTCGGGTTCGAACAGTTCGATGCCGTCGAACCCGGCGTGGGCGGCGGCGACGAGCTTGTCCTCGAGGGTGCCGGACAGGCACACGGTGGCGATTGCCTTGGCGCGCTTGGTCCCAGGACGGGGGTGGGTCATGGTCGGGCTCCTCCACGGTGCCGCCTGTGCGGGCGGACTCGGAATCGGGGACCGGTGCGCGAGGGCGGGTTTGCCCCGCACACCGGTATCGGCAGGGGTGGCTCGCCGCGGGTCGCGCGCGAGGGGACCGGTCTCGGGGTGTGGGGGCGCCGGTTACGCCTGCGCCGTGCGCTGGGCCACGAGCGCGCGCAGCGCCCACTCGTAGCCGGCGACGCCGAGACCCACGATGATCCCGGACGCGACCGGGGAGATGTAGGAGTGGTGGCGGAACCCCTCGCGGGCATGGACGTTGGAGATGTGCAACTCGATGAGCGGTACGTGGGCGCCCTTGATCGCATCGTGCAGGGCCACCGAGGTGTGCGTGTAGGCGCCCGCGTTGAACACCACCCCGAGGGACTCTCCGCGGGCGACCGCGGCGCCGGCGTCGTGGAGGGCGTCGATGAGGACGCCCTCGTGGTTGGACTGCCGGAAGTCGATGTCGACGCCCAGTTCCTTGCCGACGTTGCGGCACAGGGTCTCCACGTCCTCGAGGGTCTGCGCACCGTACACGCCGGGCTCGCGGGTGCCGAGCAGGTTGAGGTTGGGGCCGTTGAGGACGAGCACCGAGGTCATGGACGAATCTCCTTTGCTTTCTTCGTGTTCCGGGGGCATCTCCCGGCCGGGTCTGTCAGCCGACGGGCAGGCCGGCGGTCACGGTGCTCGAGCGCACGACGAGGTGGGTGCCGAGTTCCACGGGCGCAGCGCGGGGTGTGGTCTTTCCGTCGAGGACGTCGCACAGCAGGTCGATCGCAGTCACGCCGGCCTCGTCGAACGCGAGATGCACGGTGGTCAGCGGCGGCGAGGTCATCTCGCAGAGCCACGAGTCGTCGAACCCGACGACGGAGTAGTCGCGGCCCGCCCGCAGTCCGTGCTCGGCGAAGCCTTGCATGAGGCCGACGGCGGCCTGGTCGTTGTACGCGACGACGGCCGTCGTCCCGGTGCCGACCAGTTCCTCGGCCGCCTTCCGGCCCGCGACGACGAAGTCGGGCTCGAGGGGGCCGAGCACCGTGCCGGTGATGCCCCGGCCGGCGCAGGCCTCCACGAAGGCGGCGCGGCGGCGGCGCTGGGCGAGCCAGTACTCGGGGCCGCCGAGGTAGGTGACGGCAGTGTGCCCGGCGTCGGCGAGATGCTCGACGGCCTCGACCATGCCGTCGTCGGAGGACAGCAGCACGGCGGGCAGATCGCCGGCAGTGTGGTTGACGAGCACGACGGGCGTGACCCGTGCGAGATCCTCGAGGTCGGTGTCGGACATGCGCGGGGCGATCAGAACCAGCCCGTCGACCTGCCGGGCGATCGCCCGGACGAGGTCCAGCTCGTCGGCGGACCGTCCCTCGCCCGCCGCGACGAAGAGGGAGTAGCCGCGCGCGCGGGCCCGG
Organism: Rhodococcus sp. YH1; assembly: GCF_009939605.1. NCBI lineage: Bacteria > Bacillati > Actinomycetota > Actinomycetes > Mycobacteriales > Nocardiaceae > Rhodococcus > Rhodococcus sp. YH1. Next base: position 52,305 of record NZ_WVTE01000255.1, read on the forward strand.
TCCTGTGCCGACTCGACGGCGGGGCCGAACACGGGGTTGCGGATGTCCGGGACGAGGAAGCCCAGGTTGTGGGTGCGGCCGAGGGCGAGCGAGCGGGCGGTGGGGTTGGGGGTGAAGGACAGTGCCTCCGCGGCGGTGAACACCTTCGCGCGCGTGTCGGGACTGACGGCCTCTGGGCGGGAGAACACGCGTGAGACCGTGGCGGTCGAGACGCCGGCGCGCGCTGCGACCTCGCGAAGCGTCGCCATGGGTTCTCCTCGGGTGTGGGGTCCACCCACTGTGCAAGCGGTTACATCGCTTTGTCAAGCTGCATGTAACCGCTTGCGCGGAGGAGCGGCCCGGGTGTCGCCCGCCGACCGTTCCCAGCGGGCGACGCGTCGCTCACCCGTCGATGCTGGACATGTCCCCGTAGCGCTCCCCCACGACCGCCTCCCGGGGCACCGCCGACTCGATCGCGCCCAGCTCGTCCGCGGTGAGCGACACGGCCGCGGCCGCGACGTTCTCCTCGAGGAAACGCACCCGCTTCGTCCCCGGGATGGGGACCACGTCGTCGCCCTGGGCGAGGACCCACGCCAGTGCCAGCTGGCCCGGGGTGCAGTTCTTGGACCGGGCCAGGCGGCGGACGGCGGTCACGAGCGCCAGGTTCGCCTCCAGCGCCGCACCCTGGAATCGCGGGAAATACGCGGTGCGGCGAGAATCCGAGCTCTCGAGATCGGACGGCGCCGTGATCGCGCCCGTCAGGATGCCGCGCCCGAGCGGCGAGTACGGCACGAGCCCGATGCCGAGGTCACGCAGGGCCGGCAGGATCTCGTCCTCGATGTCGCGGGTGAACAGCGAGTACTCGGTCTGCAGCGCGGTGATCGGGTGGACGGCGTGGGCCCGGCGGATCGTCTCCGCGGACGCCTCCGACAGACCCAGATGGCGGACCTTCCCCGCCTGCACCAGTTCGGCCATCGCGCCGACGGTGTCCTCGATCGGCACGGTCTTGTCCACGCGGTGCTGGTAGTAGAGATCGATGTGGTCGACGCCGAGGCGGCGGAGCGACGCGTCGCAGGCCGTGTGGACGTATTCGGGCCGGCCGTTGATGCCGAGGCGGGTGCCGTCCTCGGCACGCTCGTTGCCGAACTTGGTCGCGAGGACGACGCGGTCGCGGCGATCCGCGACGGCGCGGCCGACGAGGTTCTCGTTGGTGAACGGCCCGTACATGTCGGCGGTGTCGAGCAACGTCACGCCGAGCTCGAGGGCCCGGCGGATGGTGGCGACGGCCTCGGCCTCGTCCCCGGTGCCGTAGAACTCGGACATGCCCATGCACCCGAGTCCCATCGCCGAGACCGTCAGCGGCGACGCGGTGCCGAGCGTGCGGGTGCCGAGTGGGGGCCGGGAGGTGTTGTTCGTGGTCATGGCGTCGAGTCAAGACCTTCGAGCGCGCTCGAAGTCAAGCGCGAGCGCTCTCGCACGGTCCGTCGTCGCGGCCGCTCGTCCGGGAGAGGTAGATGTCGATCTTGCCGTCGATCGCGGCGAGGTGCTCGGTCACCTCGTCGAGCTGGGTGAGCACCCGCGTCCGGTGCGCGCGGAGCAGCGCGAGGCGGTCCTGTTCGTTGCCGCCGCCGGCCCGGCAGAGGGCCGCGTACTCGCGGATCTCGCGGATCGGCATGCCCGTCGCCCGCAGCCGGGTCAGCAGCACCACCCAGGAGAGGTCGTCCTCGGTATAGAGCCGGTGGCCGGAGGAGGAGCGGCCGATTTCACGCAGCATGAGGCCGTCGCGCTCGTAATAGCGGAGGGTGTGGGTGGTCAGACCGGTGCGCTCGGCGGCCTCGGCGATGGTCGCAACGGTCGTCGCGGAAGGGGCGGTCGTCATGGCTTCATGATCCGCCTCGGGGGTGGTCCTGCGCTCCGAAGGCGATCCGGGGTGGCCGCATCGGCACCACAGGGTGCCTGTCGAGGACCCGGATGGCGGCCGACGATGGGCGAACCCCGTTTCTCACCACCCTCAGGAGGCTGCCATGAAGACCCGGATCCGCACCACCGTCGCGGTCGTCGCGACCTTGTTCACCGTCGTCCTCGGCACCGCAGGCGCCGCGAACGCCGCCACCGCGAGCGCGTCCGTCAAATGCGGCCACGTGACCATCCACTGCCCGGGCTGAGCACGGGCGGCGTCGGGGACGTCGCCGTTCCCGACGCCGCCCACCGTGGGCGCGGTGCGCGGCCTCCGCGATGACGAACAGATGGATGATGAACAGATGATCGAGACACCCGTGATCGTGGGCATCGTGTCCATCTGCGTCGGATTCGTGCTCTTCGTGCTCGCCGCGAGCGGAACGCGGGGCGGATGGAACAGGAAGCTGACGATCACGCTGTTCGTCCTGTCGGTCCTGTTCCTGACGCTCGTGCCGGTGACCGGTGCGGTCTTCTTCGCCACCTGATTTCCGGTCACCTATCGAGGACCGAAACTGTCCGCATTCGTCCCTACCGTCGTAGTCGTAGCCGCAGAATCGACATCACGAAGGGCGGAAGCGACATGACCGAGCGGACCCTCTCCGGAGAACGGGCCGACATCCTCGACATGCTGGCCGAGCAGCGGAAGATGTTTCTGATCACCCTCCGCAACCTCGACGACGAGCAGGCCCGCACCCGCAGCACCGTCAGCGACCTGACCCTGGGTGGGCTGCTCAAGCACGTCTCGACCACCGAGCAGCACTGGATCGACACGATCCGCACACTCGACGACACCGCCGAGTTCGACATGGAGTCCGCGATGGAGCAGTACTACATGCGCGACGACGAGACCGTCGCCGGCCTGCTCGACCGGTACGAGGCGATCGCGGAGCAGACGGAGGCCTTCGTCGCCGGCCTCGCGGACCTCGACCTGCAGGTGCCGCTGCCCACCGCGCCGTGGGCGCCGGAGCGACAGTGGTGGAGCGCCCGAAAGGTGCTGCTGCACATCATCCGGGAGACCGCCCACCACAGCGGTCATGCCGACATCATCCGCGAATCCCTCGACGGGGCGAACACCACCATGCAGCAGGGAACCGACGCCGGCATGACCTTCGACTAGACGTCCGCGCGCGGCGGTGCTTCCCGCGCGCGTCCGTACGAGCGCGGGAAGCACTTTCGGTCGCGGGACGGCAGCCCGATCCGCGACACGCGCACGAATGTCGTTGGCCGTGCGCTCGACACGGAGCAGTATCGGGCCATGTCGGCACTCTGGGACGAAGACGGCCGCGTCGCCTGGGAACTGCACGCGTCCGGGTGGGACTGGGAACAGATCGGTCGCGAACTCGCGTGCCCCGAACACATCGCACGCGAGATGTGCGAGAGACACGGCGCGGTGCTCGCCGAACAGGCGCAGCAGGACCATCCGACGCTGTTCGACCTGCCCTGACGACGGCGACGCGACGGGCACCCCGCTCGGACCTGGCCGAGTGCGGGTGCCCGCCTGCGTCGTCGTCAGTGGGCGGTCGCGACCTCGGCCCCGAGCCCGGTTTCCGCGCGCACCAGCATCTCGGCGAACTTCTCGTCCTCGTGCGCGGAGCGTCCGCGTCGCTTCTCGGCCACGAGTGAGCCGACGACGCACGCGGCAAGGCCGAGCGGCATGGTGACGATCACCGGAAGCTGGATCGTCAGGGGTGCCGGGCCGCTGCCGAGCCACAGCGCCTCGGTGAGCATGAGACTGACGATGGTCGAGACCAGGCCGGTGAGGATTCCCCACACGGCACCGGTGCTGTTGAAGCGCCGCCAGTTCAGGCTGAGCACCAGCGACGGCAGGTGGGCGCTGCCGGCCACCATGAACGCCATTCCCATGAAGTAGGTGATGTTCGTGTCGTCGCCGATCAGCATGGTCAGCCCGATCGCGACGGCGCTGAACGCCACCGCACCGAACCGGGCGACACGGGCCTGGGCGTTCTCCTCGCGCGTGCGCGCCGTGACGTCGAGTTCGTCCACCGGCGGCTTGCGGGTCAGCGCCGGCCAGATGTCGCGGGCGAAGGTGCCCGCGGCGGAGATCACCACGCCGGCGACAACGGCGACGATGCTCGCGAACGCGACCGCCGCGACCATCGCGAGGGCGATCGAGCCGCCGATCGTGCCCACGCCCCCGCCGAGTTCGGTGACGAGCACGGGCGCCGCGAGATTGCCGCCGGCGCCGACCCGATCGGCGCCGCCGTCCCCCAGCAGGGCTGCGGCGCCGAAGCCCATCACGATGACGATCAGGTAGAACATGCTGCACAGCGCGACGGTCCAGCCCAGCGAGCGTCGGGCGGTGCTCGCCTCGGGGACGGTGAAGAAGCGGATCAGGATGTGCGCCATGCCCGCCGTGCCGAGCGCGAACGCCAGCGAGTACGAGACGAGGTTCAGCGCGCTGGTCTGCCCGAAGATCAGGCCCGGGGACAGGACGGCCTCGCCCGCAACCGCGTGCTCGGTCGCGGTGTCGAGGACCTTCGGGAAGCTGAACCCGAACTGCGCGAGGATGCCCAGCCCGACCACGATCGCGAGGACCGACAGGATCGTGGACTTGATGACCTGCACCCACGTGGTGGCGAGCATGCCGCCGACGAAGACGTAGATGCCCATGAGGGTGCCGGCGACGATGACGGACAGCCAGAACGGGATACCGGAGACCGACTCGAGCAGCACCCCGGCCGCGACGAGTTGCGCGAGCAACACGAAGGTGCCGGTGGCGATGGTGCTCAACGCCACGACGACCCGCACGCTGCGTGCCTCGGTGCGGAACACGAGTACGTCGGCGAGGGTGTACTTGCCCACGTTGCGCATCTTCTCGGCGAGCAGGAACAGCACGGGCAGGAACGAGATCACCGAGGTGCAGAGGATGACGGCGCCGTCGACGCCCTTGTAGAAGATCAGGCCGGTGGTTCCGAGAAAGCTTCCGGCCGAGATGAATTCACCGGCGATCGCGAAGCCGTTCTGCCAGCTCGAGATCGAGCGGCCGGCGGCGAAGAATCCGTCGGCGCTGCGGGCCCGCCGGGACACGGCGAACGTGACCCACAGGGTCAGCGAGATCACCGCCGCGCAGATCGCGATCGCGAGGTAGTCGGCGTCGCCGGTCATGCCGCACGCTCCTGGTTCTCGAGGACGGCCGCGACGGCGGCGTCGGCGGCGGGCTGGATGTAGATGCGGGTGAGCCGGAAGTAGGCGTAGACGAGGACCCACGTCCCGGCGAACTGGGAGAACACGACCCACAGCGAGAGGGGAACTCCGAGGAGCTCGGTGTCACCGAGGAATTCGGGGAAGTAGGCGAAGCCGACGAGGAAGGACGCGAAGAGCGTGATCGCGAGGGCGCCGAGGGAGTTGGTGACGGTGCGCCGGCGGCGGCGCAGTTCGACGACCTCGGGCAGGGAGAGCATCGCGCTCCAGGTCGGTTGCGTTCCGGTCTGCAACTCGGTCACGGCCGCACCGCCGCCCGGCGTGCCGTCTCCAGTGCGAAGAGGTTCTCGTCCCAGCCCTGCTCGAGCGGACCGAAGAAGTGGAAGCGGACCTGCTTGACCCGGTAGCGCCAACGACCGTCGACCTTGACCACCTCGTCGGTGTAGCGGCCGGCGGCGATGGCGGGGGCGCCGTCGGTCACGCAGGGCTGCCACAGGAAGGACCGCACGGTGGCGCGGTCGCCGTCGAGGTCGATCTCCATGTTCGTGATGAAGTGCCAGAACGTGGTCAGCCCTCCGGCGGCGAGGCCCGCGAAGAACTCGCGCATCTCGGCCTTGCCGCGGGGATGGGACAGGCCGTCGAACTCGCCGTCGTCGGTGAACAGGTCCATCAGGGCGTCCCAGTCGCCGTCGTCGAGGTGACGGCAGTAGCGGGCGTCGAGCGAACGGATCGCCTCGAGGTCCTCGAGGCGGGTGATGCGCTCGGTGAGCGTGATGTCGGGGATGGTGGTCACAGGTGCGCCCTCCGAAGAAGTGGTTAACGCATGTTCATGTGAGGTGGACCATAGACGTGCGGCAACCGCACCGTCAAGACCGGCTTCTTGCTGGTCCCGACCTGGGCCTCTACCCTCCATCTCATGAACACTCGATCGGGCACGACCCTGATGGGCGTCCGGGACCGGATCCTCGACGCGGCGCTCGACGAGTTCTTCGCGGCCGGTTTCCACGGCGCGACGATGCGCACCATCGCCAATCGTGCTGGTTGCAGCGCTGCGAATGTCTACAACCACTTCGAGAACAAGTCGGAGTTGCTCGTCGAGATCCTCCGGGCGGCCAGCGACGAGCAATTCACCGCCACGCGCAACGCGCTGCGCAAGGCGGGTACGGATCCCGCCGAGCGCTGGCGGGCCGCCGTGGTGGCGCACGCGCTGTTCACCGCCCGTAATCCGCGTGAGTGCCTGGTGGCGAACACCGAGCTCCGGTATCTCGGCGAGGTGGATCGCAAGCGGGTGGTCGGTTCGCGGGACGCGCAGGAGCAGCTGTTCGTCGAGATCGCCGAACAGGGTTCCCGGATAGGGATTTTCGATGTTCCGCACGTGCACCAGGCCGTGACCGCGGTCCTCACGATGTGCGCCGGTATCCCGCTGTGGTTCCGCCCGGACGGGCCGCTCGGCGCGGCCGAGGTGGCCGACGACTACGGCCGGTACGCGCTCAACCTGCTCGGATACCGCCCCGCCTGAACTCCGGCGTTGACGCCCGGGCGGGGGCGTGCTGTACTTGGTGAACAAGCGTTAATAACCAGATTCTGGTTCACCGAGGGAGTCCCCCATGACCCACCGGCCGTCGCAGCCCCGTACCGACACCCCGCGGTACCTCACCGAAGAGCGCCTCGCCATCCGCGACCTCGCCCGTGACTTCGCCATGACGAAGGTGCTGCCCGTCGCCAACGAGTTCGACCCCGTCCAGGGCACCATCCCCGACTCGCTGAAGAAGGAGATGGCCGAGATCGGGTTCTTCGGCATCATGATCCCCGAGGAGCACGGCGGCCTCGGTCTCGGCGTGTTCGAGTACTGCCTGGTCGCCGAGGAGCTGTCCCGGGCCTGGATGAGCGTGTCCGGTCTCCTCGCCCGCGGCAACGGCATGGGCGGTGGCTTCACTCCCGAGCAGGAGGCCGCCCTGCTGCCGAAGGTGGCTCGCGGCGAATACCTCGGCGCGTACGCCCTGTCCGAGGCGGAGGCCGGCTCCGACGTCGCCAACATCTCCTGCCGGGCCGTCCGCGACGGCGACGAATGGGTCGTCAACGGCACGAAGATGTGGTGCACCTACGCCGACGAGGCCGACTACCTGGTGCTGTTCGCCCGCACCGATCCGCACAAGGATCCGGCCAAGCCGCACCGGGGAATCAGCGCGTTCCTCGTCGAGAAGCAACGTGGCGTCTTCCCGGAGGGGATCTCGGGCACCAAGGTCCGCAAGATCGGCTACTTCGGCTGGAGCACCTGGGAACTGTCGTTCGACAACTTCCGCATCCCCGCCGACAAGATGCTCGGCGAGGAAGGAAAGGGCTTCTACCTCGCCGTCTCCGGGCTCGAAGTGGGCCGGGCCCACACCGCCGCCCGCGCGATCGGCCTCGCCCGCGCGGCTCTCGAGGACTCGATCGCCTACGTACACACCCGGCGCCAATTCGGCCGTCCCATCGGGGACTTCCAGCACCTGCGGTTCAAGATCGCGAAGATGGCGGCCGACATCGAGGCGGCCCGCCAGCTGATGTACTCCGTGGCCACCGACATCGACACCGGGCGGCGCTGCTCGCTCGAGGCGTCGATGTGCAAGCTCGTCGCCACCGAGATGGCCGAGCAGGTGACCAGCGAGGCCGTGCAGATCCACGGCGGTGCCGGCTACACCACGGACTTCCAGGTCGAACGGCACTGGCGCGACGCCCGCCTGACGAAGATCTTCGAAGGCACCAGCGAGATCCAGATGCGCATCATCTCCGACGAGCTGCTCGGAAGGCCGGAAACCGCATGAGCACCACACTGAACACCCTCCGCGTCGGCGATCGCACCGCCGGTTCCGGCCGGATGGCCGCCGACCTGCTCGCAGAGTCCGGAATCGTCCTCCCGACAGGGACGTTCGCGCTCGGGACCGTCGCCGCCGAGCTGCTCACCCCGCCCGTGCCCGCCGCGCACCGCACGGGACTGCGCTGGACGGCGATCACGCCGGTCACGGCGGTGGACCGGATCCGGTCGGAGGCCGTCGTCACCCGCGTCGAGGGCACCACCGCCGAGCGGTTCGTCCGCGTGCTCGATGCCGCCGGCGCCGTGCGGGAGGAGGGCACCGAGACCTGGCGGCTCGCCACGCCATCCGAACCCGTTCCGGCACTGGACTTCTGCACTCCGGCCTGGGGTGAGCTGCTCCGTGACCACCTCGAGGCCGACCCCGCCTTCGGGTCCGCCCTGGCCACCTGGGACGGCACCGTCGGCCTGCGCTGCGGCGACCGGGAACTGCACCTGCGGATCTACCGCGGCCGCATCGTCGACGTCACGCGGCGCACCCCGCACGGGGCCACCTTCACGTTCGTCGCACCCGACCACACCTGGGTCGACCTGATCCTCGGTGCGCACGACGACTTCATGCGCCGCGCAATCGGCGGCGAATTCTCCTCCACCGGAGACGGATACGAGTATCTCCGGCTCACCAAACCGCTGAACCTGATCATCGGCCACGCCCGTGCCGTCGCGAGAAAGGCCCGCTCATGATCGAGGCCCGTTACCTGGACATCGACGGAGCCCTCGGATTCGTCGAGATCGTCACCCCCGCCGGCGAACACGCCCCCGACGCGCTTCCCACCGTGCTGTGCATCCACACCGCCGGGCAGAGCGGGGTGCAGTGGCGGCACGTCGCCCACGACCTCGCGGCCCGCGGCTACCGCGTGCTCGTGCCCGACCTGCCGGGACACGGCCGATCCGAGCCCGCCCCGGACGGACCGGTCACCAGCCTCACCACGTACGGCGACTGGCTCACCGCCCTGCTCGACGCGCTCGACGTGCACCGGCCGTACGTGCTCGGCTGCTCGATCGGCGGCAAGCTGACCCTCGAACTCGCCACCCGACCGGACCGGCCGCTCTCCGGCGCCGTCGCGATGGAGGCCGAGGCCGGCCCCGGCCGCGTCAATGTCTCGGGTCTGCGCCGCGAACTCGAGGACGTCGCCGGGCCGTCGCGCGCCGAACGCACCTATCTGGGCACCCTCGCCTCTGTCGGGCGTTCGGTACCCGCCGCGACGGCGCACCGGATCGCCCTCATGCACAAGCGGGAGGACCCGGAGATCTCGTCGTCCGACCTCATCGGCTGGGGCACCCACGACGTGCGCGACCGGCTGCCGCTGCTGACCTGCCCGCTCCACCTCGTCGTCGGGGCCGACGATCCGTGGCTCGACCCGGACGCCGTCGCGGACCTCGCCGTCCGGATCAACGACATCTCGCCGGGACGGGCGCGGTTCACCCGGCTCGACGGCGTCGGCCACTATCCCATGGAGGAGGTGGAGGACTTCGCCGTCCTCGCCGACTCGTGGCTGACCGACCTGCGGGGCGCCACCGCGGAGGTGCTGTCGTGACCGCGACCACCACCTCCGGACTGGCCGCGTTCCTCGACGACCTCGTCGCCGCCGATCCCGGTGCCGTCGCCACCTACGACGTCGCCGACGGGCGGCTGCTGATCTGCAACAGGGCGGAGCTGCGGCGCCGCGTGCAGGCGGTGCGGGCCGAACTCGCGGCCGTCGGCGTCCGGCGCGGCCGGTGCATCGCGGTGCTGTTGCCCAACTGGTCCGACGCCCTCGTGTGGCAGTTCGCGGCCGCGGCGCTCGGCGCCCACGTGATCGGCGTGAACACCCGCTACAACACCGCCGAGGTGGCCCACATCCTCACCGCGGCGCGGCCGGCGGTCGTCGCCGTCGCGGCCGGCTTCCACGGCCTGGACCTGTTCGGCACGCTCCGTGCCGCCTCGGAGGTCGCCGCGGTGCCGGCTCCCGCGGTCGCGGTCGTCACCGGACCCGGCGGGGGATCCGCCGATCCGGCCCCCTTCGACCTCGGCGCCGGGTCCTGGTGCGCGGGCGGCGGCGACACCCGCGGCGTGCGCGCCCCGGACACGCCCGACACCGCGACGCTCACGCCCGCCGGCGCGGAGGACGATCCGGCGGACCCGCTGGCCGTCGCGTTCACCACGTCCGGCTCCACCGGAACCCCCAAGCTCGCCGCCCACCGCGACTCGGCGATCGTGCGGCACGCCCGCGCCGACGCCGCGATCATGCGGGTCGAGCCCGGCGACGTCGCGCTGTGCGTGCTGCCGGTCTCCGGGGTGTTCGGCTACAGCACCGCCATGGCCGCGCTCGCCGGCGGTGCCGCGCTGCTGATGGAGCCGGTCTTCGATGCCGCGGCGACCCTGCGCCGCATGGAACAGCTCTACGTCACCCACGTCGTCGGGGGCGACGACCTGTTCGGCCGGCTCCACGACACGTGGCACGCCGAGATGCGCGCCGACCTGTCGGCGCTGAAGTGGCTCGGCATCGCCGACTTCCTCGGCCGCTCGCACGAGATCGCCCGCTGGGCGCGCGACGAGTTCGGCGCCCACACCTCGGGCGTGTTCGGGTCGTCCGAGGTGTTCGCGCTGGCGTTGCTGTGGTCGGCCGGCGACCCGGAGTCGGTGCGCTGGAACGGCGGCGGCCGCCCGGTCGACCCGTCGGTCGACGTCCGCATCGCCGACCCGCTCGACGACCGTGTCCTCCCGGACGGGGAACAGGGCGAGCTGCAGGTGCGCGGCCCCAACGTCGTCGACGCCTACCTCGGCAACCCCGATGCCGCCCGCCGCGCATTCACCGCCGACGGCTGGTTCCGCAGCGGCGACCTCGCCGTCGCGACCGGAGACGGCGGCTACACCTACGTGTGCCGGATGGGAGACGTGCTGCGGCTGCGGGGGTTTCTCGTGGACCCGGCCGAGATCGAGCACCGTCTCGCCGAACACCCCGGGGTGCGGACCGCGAAGGTCGTCGGCATCACCGGCGAGGGCGGCTACACCCGGGCGGTGGGGTTCGTCGTCCCCGTCGAGGACGCCGTCGAGTTCGATGCGGCATCGCTGAAGGCGTGGTGCGCCGAGACGCTGGCCGCGTTCAAGGTGCCGGCGACGATCCACGTGATCGAGGCGATGCCCACGACGGTGGGCGGCAACGGCACCAAGATCCGCGCCGTGGAACTGCGTGAGTGGGCGCAGCAATGGACCGACCGGGAAAGGGACTTCAGACGTGACCGCAACTGATGTGACTGCAACCGATGTGGTGATCTGCGAACCGCTGCGCACACCGGTGGGCCGGTACGGCGGGGCGTTCGTCGACGTCCCCGCCACCGACCTCGCCGCCGGGGTGATCTCGGAACTGCTGGCGCGCACGGGCATCGACCCGGAGTCGGTGGACGACGTGATCTTCGGCCAGTGCTATCCCAACGGCGAGGCCCCCGCGATCGGCCGCGTCGCCGCGCTCGACGCGGGCCTGCCGGTGACGGTGCCGGGCCTGCAGCTCGACCGCCGGTGTGGGTCCGGGCTGCAGGCCGTCCTCGACGCGGCGATGCGCGTGCAGACCGGCGTCGCCGACGTCGTGATCGCCGGTGGCGTCGAATCCATGAGCCGCGCCGAGTACTACACCGAATCGATGCGGTGGGGTGCCAAGGGGGCTCCGGCCGCCCTGCACGACCGCCTCGCCCGCGGCCGGGTCACCGCCGGCGGCCGTCACCATCCCGTCCCCGGCGGGATGCTCGAGACCGCCGAGAACCTGCGCCGCAAGTACGGCATCGGCCGACGCGAACAGGACGAGCTGGCCGTCGAATCGCACCGGCGCGCGGTGGCCGCCATCGAATCCGGGGTGTTCGCGCAGGAGATCGTGCCGGTGGCGGTGCCCCAGCGCAAGGGCGACGACCGCATCGTGGATCGGGACGAGCATCCGCGCGCGGACGCCTCCGTCGACACCCTCGCGAAACTGCGGCCGATCATGGCGGCGCAGGATCCGGAAGCGACGGTGACCGCGGGCAACGCCAGCGGTCAGAACGACGGTGCCGCAGCCTGTCTCGTCACCACCCGCGCGCAGGCGGACCGCCTGGGCCTGCGTCCCCTGGGCCGGTTGGTGACCTGGGCGGTGGCCGGCGTCGCGCCGGCGGAGATGGGCATCGGCCCGGTGCCGTCCACCGAGAAGGCCCTGAAGCGCGCCGGCCTGACGCTCGCCGACATCGACCTGATCGAACTCAACGAGGCGTTCGCGGCGCAAGCACTCGCGGTGACCCGTGAATGGAACTTCGGGACAACCGATTTCGAGCGGACGAACGTCAACGGTTCGGGAATCTCGCTCGGCCACCCGGTCGGGGCGACCGGCGTGCGCATCCTCGCCACGTTGCTGCGCGAACTGGATCGTCGCGGGGCGCGCTACGGCCTCGAGACGATGTGCATCGGTGGCGGGCAGGGGCTGACGGCGATCTTCGAAAGGGCCGCATGACGACCCGGCCGCTCGAGGGGATCCGCGTCGTCGACCTGTCGAGCTTCGTCGCCGGTCCGACCGCCGGGCGCATCCTCGCCGAGCTCGGTGCCGACGTGATCCGTGTCGATCCGGTCGCCGGCGCGGTCGACGGCGGGCGGTGGCCCCTCGCGGAGTCGGGGGCGAGCCTGTACTGGACGGGGTTGAACCAGGCGAAGCGCTCCGTCGCGGTGGATCTGCGCAGTGCGGACGGTCGTGCCGTCGTCACCGAGCTGATCGCCCGGTCCGGGGTGGTGCTCGAGAACGCGGCCCACGCACCGTGGCTCGCCCACGAGGTGCTCGCCGCGCGACGACCCGACCTGATCCACCTGCACATCGCCGGCAACGCCGACGGCACCCCTGCCGTGGACTACACGGTCAACGCCGCTGTCGGGCTGCCTCTCATGACCGGGCCCGTCGATGCTGCCGCCCCGGTGAACCACGTGCTCCCGGCCTGGGACCTGATCACCGGGGTGCAGGCGGCCCTCGGGATCGTCGCCGCGCTGCGCAGGCGGGACCGCACGGGGGAGGGCGCGTACCTCGAGCTTGCGCTCGAGGACGTCGCGGTGTCCGCGGTCGCGAGCATGGGCTGGCTGGCCGAGGCCGAGGAACGCGGCTCGGCCCGCGACCGGCAGGGCAACGCGCTCTACGGCAGCTACGGGTCCGAATTCGCCACGGCGGACGGCCGCACCGTCATGGTTGTCGGCCTCACCCCCGCACAGTGGCGATCGCTCGTCGAGGTCACCGGCACCGGCGAGGTCTTCGCGGCGCTCGAACGGCACCGCGGGCTGCGGTTCGCCGACGAGGGTGACCGCTACGCCGCGCGCGACGAGATCACCGCGATCCTGCGTCCGTGGTTCGCGGCGCGCACGCTCGCCGAGATCGAGAAGGAACTGTCCGGCAGCCGGGTGCTGTGGGCGCCCTACCGGACCATGGACGAGGTGGCCGCCCGCGAGTACGCGGTGATCGAACGCGTCGAGCAGCCCGGCGTCGGCCCGGTGCCGACGGCGCGCTCCCCGTTGCGCTGGGACGGGACGTACACCGAGGCGCGCCCGGCGCCGCGCCACGGGCAGCACACCCGAGAGGTACTCGAAGAACTCGGTCTCTCCCCCGAGCGTGGAGACGAACCCGGCGGAGCGCGCTGACCGCGGCCGTGTCGAGTGCGCTGAGCGCCGTTCGGTCCGGTGACGAGCCCGGTCACTCCTCGGCGAAACCGCCGAAGAACAGCGCAACGAGCACGTCGGTGAACTCGTCGGTGGTGTATCCGTCCCGTCCCGGCCAGTGCATGCTCGCCCACAGCGCGTCCCGCACCGTGCGGTAGAAGACCTCGGCGGGGATGTCGGAGCGGAAGCTGCCGTCGGCGACGCCGGTGGCGATCGTGGTCAGCCAGTAGTCGCGCACCGTGCGCGACGGTGCGTCGACGACGTCGAGCAGGCCGTTGTCGCGCAGGTACTGCCGGTTCTGCTGGTAGATCGCCGTCGGATGGGGATGCTCCTCGATCACGACGAGGGTCTGGTGGATCAGGCCGCGCACAGTCTCGCGGGGACTCGTCGATGTCTCCACGACGCGCCGGAAGCGCTGGTCGATGTCGGCCATGAAGCCGCTGAGGATCTCGGCGACGAGTGCATTCTTGGATCTGAAGAAGTGGTACAGGCTGCCGGAGAACACTCCGGCGCGTTCGCCGATGTCGCGGACCGTCGTCGGCCCGATCCCCTTGGTCGCGAAGAGTTCGGCCGCGAGCCGCATGATCTCGTCGCGTCGGTCCGACGTCATGGTTACCTCACCTTCCGATTCGCCGGTTCGGCGCGAGTTTTCCGCCCTCTGTTCCAACTGAGTGGGAGTGGGCAGTCCTGGCGGGGCGCCCGCGCCTACGGTACTGCACCAAGCGCTTGCTCAAGAAAGGTGGTGCGGACATGCCGACGCTGGAACAGGAGTTGGAACGCGAGTTCGAACAGTACGTCGGGAAGGTGGCCGAGCCCGCCCGGGTGGCCCGGTACGCCGTCGACGAGGCGATGATCCGGAACTGGGTCGAGGCCCACGACGACTACAACCCCGTCTACGTCGACCGGGACGCGGCCCGCGCGACCGGACGACCGGACGTAGTGTGCCCGCCCGCGATGATCTCGACGTGGGTGATGGCCGGCTACCGCCGCTGGCGCGAGGTGCAGCGGCTGCGCGCCGAAGGACGGACCGAGGACTTCGCCTACTCCGCGCTGATGACACTGCTCGACCGGCACGGCTTCACCTCCGTCGTCGCCACCAACGCCGAGCAGGACTACCACCGCGAACTCGTCCCGGGCGACCACGTCACCGCGCACTTCACCATCGAGTCGATCTCCCCGGTCAAGCGCACCGGCCTGGGCCGCGGCTGCTTCGTCACCCTGCACAAACGCTACGAGAACCAGCGCGGCGAACTGCTCGTCGAGGAGCGGTTCCGATTGCTCCGCTTCAACCCGAACACCACCGAGGAGGCGTGATGACGGCCGTTCCCAGGCTGACCGTCACCCAGGACAACGAGTTCTGGTTCGCAGCCGCCCGCGAGGGCCGGCTCGAGATCCAGCGCTGCAGCGACTGCGGCGCGCTCCGGCATCCGCCGGGACCGGCGTGCCCGAAGTGCCGCTCCTTCAAATGGGACACCGTCGAGTCGTCGCGCCGCGGCACCCTGCACAGCTGGACCGTGATCCACCACCCGAAGGACCCGTCCTTCGACTATCCCCTCGCGGTCGGGCTGATCGACCTCGAAGAGGGCATCCGGATCGTCGCCGACATCGGCGGGGTCGAGCACGACCGGCTGCAGATCGGCATGCAGCTTGAGGTCGGATTCGCCGAGCACGCGCACGGCGAAATCCTGCCGCAGCTGCGTCTACCGGGTGGAGGTGCCGCATGAGCCTGCCGACCGTGTCCGTCGGCACCGAACTGCCGGCACTGGACCTGCCTCTCGATCGCAGCACCATCGTCGCCACCGCGATCGCCTCCCAGGATTTCGAGGACGTGCACCACGATCCGGGCGCAGCCGGAAAGCGCGGCACGCCCGACATCTTCATGAGCATCAACTCGACGAACGGATTCGTCGACCGCTACATCACCGACTGGGCCGGGCCGACCGCCCGCATCCGCCGCGTCGCACTGCGGCTGGGCGTCCCCAACTTTCCCGGCGACACCATGCGCCTGACCGGGACGGTGACCCGCGTCGACCCAGGCGCCGTCACCGTCGAGGTGCTCGGCCGTAACGCCCGAGGAACGCACGTGACCGCCGAGGTCACCGTCGCACCGTACGAAGGACAGACACGATGAGCGGCAGGATAATTCCCGGCGGGGGCTTCGCCCGCAAGGCGGCGATCGCCGGCATCGGCGCCACCGAATTCTCCAAGAACTCCGGGCGCAGCGAATGGCAACTGGCCTGCGAGAGTGTGCTCGCCGCGCTCGAGGACGCACAGATCGGCGTCGAGGAGGTGGACGGCTTCGCGCTGTTCACGATGGAGACCAACCCCGAGATCGCGGTCGCCCGCGCACTCGGCATCCCCGAACTGACGTTCTTCAGCCGCATCCCGCACGGCGGCGGCGGCGCATGCGCACCCGTGCAGCAGGCGGCGCTCGCCGTCGCGAGCGGTGTCGCCGACGTCGTGGTCGTCTACCGGGCCTTCAACGAACGTTCCGGCACCCGGTTCGGCGCCGGCCCGCCGCCGTTCGCCTACACGGCCAACACCGATCAGGAATACCGCAACTGGATCAATCCCTACGGGCTGCTCACCCCCGCCCAGCAGGAGGCGTTCCTCGCCCGGCGCTACATGCACAAGTACGGCGCGACCAGCGCCGACTTCGGCCGCATCTCCGTGCTGTCGCGCAAGCATGCCGCAAACAACCCCAAGGCATGGTTCTACGAGCGGCCCATCACCCTCGACGAGCACCAGAACTCCCGGATGATCGCCGACCCGCTGCGGCTGCTCGACTGCTGCCAGGAGAGCGACGGCGGACAGGCCCTGGTGATCGTCAGCACCGAGCGGGCCCGCGACCTGCCGCACCCGCCGGCCGTCGTCTCCGCCGCCGCGCAAGGCGTCGGGCCCCAGCAGATCTCCATGAGCAGCTACTACCGCGAGGACATCGACGAGATGCCCGAGGTCGAGCTGGTGGCACGGCAGCTGTGGGATCAGGCCGGCATCGATCCGGACGACATCGACGCCGCAATCCTCTACGACGCGTTCACCCCGATGGTGCTGCTGCAACTCGAGGAGTACGGGTTCTGCGCCCGCGGCGAGGCCAAGGACTTCATCGCGGACGGCAACCTCGAACTCGACGGCCGTCTGCCCGTCAACACCCACGGCGGACAACTCGGCGAGGGATACATCCACGGCGTCAACGGAATCGCCGAGGGCGTGCGGCTGATCCGCGGCACGTCGGTGAACCAGCCCGGCAAGGACGTGGCGAACGTTCTGGTCACGGGCGGCTCCCCGGTGCCGCACAGCGCACTCGTGCTCTCCACCGACAACTGACCGACCACCCATCCAGAGGAAGTCCCGACATGACCGAACGCATCACCTATGCCCGCGCCACCCACGGCGAGGACGAAATCCGAGCGGTGGTCGACGTCCTGCGCAGCGGCCATCAGGGGCTGCGCATCGGCAAGAACGTCCTCGAGCTCGAACGCCGCATCCCCGAGCTGTCCGGGAAACAGTACGGCGTGATGTGCAACTCCGGATCCTCCGGCCTGTACCTCGCGGTCGAGCTGCTCGATCTGCCGAAGGGCAGCGAAGTCATCACCTCGCCGCTGACCTTCTCCACCGACGTCGCGCCCCTCGTGCGCGCCGGCCTGATACCGGTCTTCGTCGACGTCGAACCGAACACGTTCAACGTCGACGTCACCAGGATCGAGGCGATGGTCACCGACCGGACCCGCGCCGTGCTCATCCCGAACCTCGCCGGCAACTGCCCGGACTGGGACGCGATCCGGGCCGTCGCCGACCGGCACGACCTGAAGGTGATCGAGGACACCTGCGACACCCTCGGCGCCCGGCTGCGCGGCACGCCCACCGGCGCGCGCGCCGACCTGACCGTCACCAGCTTCTCCATGGCCCACATCATCACGTGTGCCGGCACCGGCGGCATGGTCATGATGGACGACGAGCAGACCCGCGATCGCGCACTCCTGCTGCGCCGGTGGGGACGTCGATCCGAGCCGAACCTGTTCGGCAACGGACGTGGACGCGTCTTCCGGGAGGATCTGGACGGGGTCGACTACGACAACGACTTCATCTTCGACCTGCTGCCGTGGAACTTCGAGCCGTCCGAACTCGGCGCCGCCTACGGTGTCGTGCAGCTGAACAAGCTCGCGCAGAACTACGAGCGGCGCCGCAAGACCTTCGCGGAGTTCACCGCCGCGTACGGCGCCTACCCCGAGTTCTTCAGCACGCCGGTGGAGACCGACGAACTCGACACCGCCTGGTTGTGCTATCCCGTCACGGTCACCGCCGACGCCCCGTTCTCCCGTAGCGACCTGCAGGAATTCGTCGACGCGCAGGGCATCGACACGCGAACCGTGTGGAGCGGCAACATCACCCGCCACCCGATGATGGCGGGCGTCGAGCACCGCGTGCCGGACGAAGGCCTGCCCGAGGCCGATGCGGTGTTCGAGCGCGGCATGACGCTCGGCATGAGCCACGGGCTGTCCGACGAGGAGGTCACCCGCGTGACCGACGCGATCCACGCCTTCGCCGCGAAGTGGAGGTGACCGCCGTGCCGTCTCGTTTCACCGGCCGCATCTGCGACAGCCTCGGCCTCGTCGACGAATTCGGGCGCGAGGTCCGCGGGCTCGACAATCGGCAGTGGACCCGGGTGCAGGTGCCCGCATGAAGCCCGTGATCGTCGACGCCGCACGCACCCCCTTCGGCAAGCGCGACGGCTGGATCTCCGGTCTGCACGCCGCCGAGCTGCTCGGTCTCGCGCAACGCGGCGTGCTCGACCGGCTCGACCTCGATGCCACCCTCGTCGAGCAGGCCGTCGGCGGGTGTGTCACCCCGATCGGGGAGCAGTTCGGCAACATCACCCGCACCGCGTGGATGCACGCCGGCCTGCCGTCCCACACCGGGACCACCACCATCGACGCCCAGTGCGGCACCGCGCTGCAGGCGGTGCATCTCGTCGCCGGGCAGATCGCGCTCGGCACCCTTGAGGTCGGCCTGGCGTGCGGCGTCGAACTGATGTCGCGGGTCCCGCTCACCTACAAGGTCGGCACCGGCGCCGGCACCCCGCGGCCGGCGTCGTGGTCGGTGGACACCCCCGACCAGTACACGGCGGCCGATCGCATCGCCCGGCACCGCGGCTTCTCCCGCGAGGACCTCGACGCGTTCGGCCTGCGGTCGCAGCAGCGGGCGCGCGACGCCTGGGACGCCGGGTGGTTCGACCGGCAGATCATCCCCGTCGCCGTCCCGAGCGACGACGGCGACACCACGGTCACCCGGGACCAGGGACTGCGCGAGACCGGCATGGAGGCGCTCGCGCGGTTGCGTGCCACGATCGAGGGCGGTCTCCACACCGCCGGCACCTCGTCGCAGGTGTCCGACGGGGCGAGCGCCGCGGTCCTGATGTCCGAGGACAGGGCACGTGAACTCGGTGCGGCGCCGCGGGCCCGGCTGCTCGCGCAGTGCGTCATCGGCGGCGACACCGAGTTCATGCTCGACGGCCCGGTGGCCGCGGCGCAGGTGCTGTTCGACCGCACCGGGATGACGGTCGCCGACGTGGACCTGTTCGAGGTCAACGAAGCCTTCGCGGCCGTGCCGATGTCGTTCGCCCAGGTGCACAAGGTCGACCCGGACGTGCTCAACGTCGGCGGCGGTGCCATCGCCCTCGGTCACCCGGCCGGCGCCACCGGAATCCGACTGCTGGCCACCGCGATCGACGAACTCGAACGCCGGGACCGGCAGGTCGCGATGATCGCCATCTGCGCGTCGGCTGCCACCACGTGCATGATTCTGGAACGGATGTAAGTCATGGCCATTGCACTCGACGCGGACCATCGCGACCTTGCCGACTCCGTCGCGGGCCTCGCCCGTCGCCATGCCCCGATCGAACGCACCCGCGCCGCGTTCGCCGACCTGGCGGCGGGCAAGCGGCCCGAGATCTGGGATGCGTGCATCGCGCAGGGCCTGCACGCCCTGCACCTGCCCGAGGAGCACGGCGGCGGTGGGGCGGGACTGCCGGAACTCGCGGTCGTGGCCGAGCAGTTCGGCCGCGCCCTGGTACCCGGGCCATGGGTGCCCACCGTCGTGGCCGGCGCGCTGACCGCCAGCCTCCCGGCCGAGGGCACCGCGGCGGAGTTGTTGCGGCGGTTCGCCGACGGAGCGACCGGTGCCGCCGTCACCACCCCCGGTCTCGTCGCGATCACGTCGGGGCGGGGATGGACGGTCACCGGTGTCTCCGAGCCGGTGCTCGGGTTGCCCGGCGCCGACGAGGTGATCGTGCGCGCCACCGCCGACGGCGCGCCCGTGTGGTTCAGGCTCCCGCCCGCGGCCGGAGAGGTCGAGCTCGCCGACGGCGTGGACCCCACCCGCTCGGTGGGACGACTGCGACTGTCCGGAGCGGCGATCACGCCCGAGCACCTGCTCCCGGCGATCGACGACGACGACGTGCAGCTGATCGTCAACACCGTGCTCGGCGCCGAGGCGGCCGGGCTTGCGGCGTGGGCGCTGGACACCGCCGTGGACCACGTCCGCAACCGGCACCAGTTCGGCCGCCCGGTGGGCAGCTTCCAGGCCGTGCAGCACAAGGCTGCGATGATGCTGGTGCGTAGCGAGATCGCCTGTGCCGCAGCGTGGGACGCGGCCCGGTCGGTGCAGCAGGGCCGGGAGCAGCAGCGGCTCGCGGCGGCGCAGGCAGGACTGACGGCAGTGCCGGCGGCCGTCGACGTGGCGCTCGAATGCGTCACCCTGCTCGGCGGTCTCGGCTTCACCTGGGAACACGACGCGCACCTGTACTGGCGACGGGCACTGTCGATCGCCTCCGTCGCCGGCCCGGAGGACGTCTGGGCACGCCGGCTCGGTGAGCTCGCACTGTCGGACGAGCGCGACTTCTCCTTCGTCGAGGCCGATGCGCTACCGGAGCTGCGCGCGCAGGTCGGCGCCGTCCTCGACGAGGTACGTGCACTGCCGGACGACGCGGTGCACAGCGACGGATGGGCGCCGGCGCGAGGCGGGGCACGTCGCGCCCGCCTCGCCGAGGCCGGTCTCGTCGCGCCGCACTATCCCCGGCCGTACGGGCTGGCCGCCGGACCGCAGGAGCAGGCCGTGATCGCGGACGAATTCGCGCGCCGCGGCCTCGAACAGCCGACCACCGTCATCGGCGAGTGGGCCCTGCCCACCCTGCTGCTGCACGGCAGCGAGGACCAGCAGCGCCGCTTCGTCGCGCCCACCCTGCGCGGCGAGATCGTCTGGTGCCAGTTGTTCAGCGAACCGGGCGCCGGCTCGGACCTGGCCGGGTTGTCCACCCGGGCCCGCAAGGTGGACGGCGGCTGGATCCTCACCGGACAGAAGGTGTGGAATTCGATGGCGCACGAGGCGGATTGGGGTATCTGCCTGGCCCGCACCGATCCCGATGTGCCCAGGCACGAGGGCATCTCGTACTTCCTCGTCGACATGCGCAGCGACGGGCTCGACGTGCGGCCGCTGCGGCAGGCGACCGGGCGCGCGGAGTTCAACGAGGTGTTCTTCGACGACGTCTTCGTCCCCGACGACTGTCTGGTCTCCGAACCGGGGCAGGGCTGGCGCCTCGCGGTGACCACGCTCGCCAACGAACGGCTCAGCATGGGCACACAGCTCGCGCACGGCGCGGCCGCGCGGGTGCGCGACCTCGTCGAGTCGGGCCGCTACGCCGCCGGCCGCGACGACGCGTTGCGCGTCCTCGGCCGCAACACCGGCCGCGAGATGGCCCTGTCGGCGATGAACCTGCGCAGCGTGCTGCGACGGTTGTCCGGTCTCGACGCCGGCGCGGAGATCAGCGTCCAGAAGGTCTTCAGCGCCCTCGCCCAACGCGACGGCTCGCGCGGGCTGGTCTCGCTGCTCGGCCCGGTCGGCGCCGTCGACGACGACGGCCACATGCTCGACCACATCGGCCTGCCCGCGGTGCTGTTCGGCGGCGGCACCATCGAGATCCAGCTCAACGTGATCGCCCGTCGCGTGCTGGGACTGCCGCGCTGACACCGAATCCATCACACGAACCTGGAGGGGGCCATGCACCCGGAACTGTCCGACAACTCACGTCGGCTCCGCACCGAACTGCGCAACTACTTCGCCGAGATCATCGACGACGACGACCGGCGCGCACTCGTCGATCAGACCGAGGGCGGTCCCGTGTTCGACCGCATCCTGCGGCGGATGGGCCGCGACGGGTGGCTCGGTCTCGGCTGGCCCACCGAATACGGCGGCCGGGGAGAGGATCCCGAGGCCCTGTACGTGTTCTACGACGAGGTGATCCGCGCCGGCGCACCGCTGTCGCTCGTCACCCTCAACACCGTCGCGCCGGCGCTGATGAAGCACGGTACCCAGGCGCAGAAGGACTTCTTCCTACCGCCGATCCTGGCGGGCGAACTCATCTTCGCCATCGGCTACACCGAACCGAACGCGGGCACCGACCTCGCCTCGTTGCAGACCCGCGCCCGCATCGAGGGCGACGAACTGGTCATCAACGGCAACAAGATCTTCACCAGCGCCGGAGTCTACGCGGACTGGATCTGGCTGGCCGTCCGGACCGATCCGGACGCGCCGCGGCACGAGGGCATCTCGGTGGTGCTGGTACCGACCTCGGCGGCCGGGTTCTCGGTGACCGAGATCCACACCGTCGGTGGCATCAGCACCTCCGCCACCTACTACGACGACGTCCGCGTGCCGCTGACCAACGTCGTCGGCGAGCTGAACCAGGGCTGGGGCCTGATCACCAACCAGCTCAACCACGAGCGGGTGGCGCTCGCCGCCCGCGGTGGCATCGCGAACGAGTTGTACGACGCCGTCCTGGCCTGGGCGCAGTCCGAGCCCCTGGGCGCCGGGACGGTCTACGACCTGCCCTGGGTGCGCGCCAATCTGGCGGAGACGTACGCGCTGCTCAGCGCCGCCGACCTCGTCAACCTCCGGCTCGTCGCGGACGTCGCCGCGAACACCCTCGGCGGCGGTGATTCCGCGGCGGCGAAGATCTTCGGCACCGAGGCGGTCGTCACCGCCTACGGCAAGATGCAGGAGATCCTCGGCGTGCGGGGTCTGCTCCGGCCCGGCAGCCCCGGTGCCGTCCTCGAGGGGCGCGTCGAAACCCTGGCGCGCAGAGCCCAGAACAACACCTTCGGCGGCGGCACCAATGAAGTGATGCGCGAGATCGTCGCCGCCAAGTGCCTCGGCATGACGCTCGCCGCCCGTCGCCGCACCGATGCCCCCACCAGCACGAGGAGCTGACATGGATTTCGAACTCGACGACGACCTGACGAGTGTGCAGGACCTGGCGTCCCAGCTCTTCCGGCAGCTCGCGCCGGTCGACCGGGTTGTCGAGGTGGAGAAGAACGAGGGCGGCTTCGACGCGAAGCTGTGGAGTGCCCTGGCCGACGCCGGTCTGCTCGGCATCGCGGTGCCGGAGGAGTCCGGTGGCGCCGGGATGGGCCTGCTCGGCCTGATCACGGTGCTCGAACAGCAGGGCCGGCACGTGGCGCCGGTCCCGCTGTGGTCGGTGACGGCGGCCGCATCGGCGATCGTCCGTTTCGGCACGGCCGAACAGGTCGAACGCCTGGTCCCCGGCATCGTGGACGGATCCCGACCCGTCGTCGCGGCGTTCGACGCGCCCTACGGTGAACTCACCTCGCTGTCGGCGGTGAGCAAGGGCGACGACCTGGTCGTCAGCGGAACCGTCGCCGGTGTGCCCGCCGCAGCCGTGGCCGCCGCGACGATCGTTCCGGTCCGGTGCGACGACGGGTCGCTCGCCGTCGCGGTGATACCGACCGGGGCGGACGGTGTCACGGTGGAACCGGTCGCCGCAACCGACCGCGGCAGCCTCGCCCACGTCCGGTTCGACGACGTCGTCGTGCCCGCGTCCGATCGCCTGCCGGGCGACGGCGCGGAGACGGTCACCTGGGTGCGCCGCCGGATCCAGCTCGCGCTCGCCGCGGTGCAGCTGGGCGTGTGCGGGCAGGCGCTGAAGACGACGGCCGAATACACCTCGCAGCGAATCCAATTCGACCGTCCGCTGTCGACCAACCAGGCGGTGGCGGTGCGGGCCGCAGACGCCTACCTCGACACCGAGGCGATCCGGCTCACCACCCGGAGGGCGGCGTGGCTGCTCGACGCCGGACGGGAGCAGGAGGCCAAATCCGCGGTTCTCGTCGCCACATGGTGGGCGTCGCGCGGCGGTCTGCGGGTGGTGCACGCGACGCAGCACCTGCACGGCGGTATCGGTGCGGACGTGGACTACCCGATCCACCGCTACTTCCTGTGGGGACGGCAATTGTGCTTCACCCTCGGCGGTGCGGACGCCACCGCGGCCGAGCTGGGAGACGTCCTCGGATCCGCACCAGCAATCGGGGCACCCGCATGACGAACGCCGGGCAGCTCGTCACCGGCGCGAGCCGCGGCACCGGCCGGGCGACCGCTCGAGATCCACTTCGGCGCGGACGAGGCGCGCCCGGCTGGTCGCGAACGCCCTGCACGAGGGCCCGCCCGACAGCGTGCACGGCGGGTTCAGCGCTCACCTGCTGGGCTGCATGCTCAGCACCCGCATGCAGGCACGGGGCAGTCGTTCGCTGACGGCGTCGCTCGACCTGCGCTACCTGCGGCGCACCCCGCTCGACGAGGCGCTGGATCTGTATTCGCGGATCGTCGAGATCGAGGGCCGGAAGACCGTCGCCGGGGGTTGGATCGAATGCCGCGGTGAGTGCACGGTCGAGGCGCGGGGAGTGGTCGTCCGCGTCGAGGAATGACCGGTTCCGTCGACGGAACAGTGTGCAGGCAGCTCGAATTCGCGGCGCGCCGGACGACCTCCGGCGCGCCGCCACGTTCTAGTTCACGACACCCACGTGCGTTCGGTGCGACAGACGGGTCCGCGCGGTGGAACCGGGCCGGCCGGGTGTGAGCAACCGCGAGGTGCGGCGCGCGGTGGCCCAGACCATCGGTGCGATGTGGGCGAGTTCGACCGTTCCGCGGCACGCCACCGAGATCGCACCCACGACGCCGTCGGGACCGACGACCGGTGCGGCGACCGCGCTGATGGACATGGGGCACGCGTGGCCGGGCACGAACGCGAGACCCTGCCGCTGGCGCACCCGGTTCAGACGGTCGTGCAGTGTCGACAGGTCGGCCCGGGACCGTACGTGCGGTCCGGCCGTCATGAGGGCGTCGACCTTCTCCGGCTCGAGACCGGCGAGCAGCGCCCGTCCGCTGACGGTACTCTCGGCCGGCAGCCGGGCCGCGACCTGGGAGGGGATGCCCGCGCTCGCCGTGCCCCCGATCCGGTCGAGGAAATAGACGGACGAGCCTTCGAGCACCGTCAGGTGCGCGACTCCGCCGGTGCCGATCTGCAGGTCGTTGAGCATCCCCGCGGCTGCGGCGCGCAGCTGCGAGTAGTCCCGCGGTCGGGCCATCGTCTGCATCCGCAGACCGGGGCCGTATCCGCGGGAGTCGTGTTCGACCCAGTGAAGGTCGACGAGCTGGGTGAGCAGGCGGAAGGCGGTCGAGCGGGGCAATCCGGTGGCGGCCGTGATCTCCTCGAGGAACATCCGGTCGGGACCGGATGCGAACACGTCGAGGATCTGGGTGAACCGTTCCGCCACGCTGGGGCGTTGCTCGCGCGGCATGTCCGACGTCGGAATCGAGTCACTACGCGTCACTGTCAATGTCTGGCCTCCTTCGGTGCACTTTACCTAGCATTTGCTTGGTGCGCTATGCGGAATGCGGTGCGCTCCCGTCAGGCGGGAACGGGCCGTGTCTGCTGTGACTGCTCTGATGTGATGCGCTCGTACAGAATCGAGGCGTTGCAGCCGCGGCGACGATTCCGCACCGGACGGTTCCCGGCGGTGCGTCGAACCGGACGGCAGGCGCCGCATGCTGCACAGCGGAGGTGGACGGTGGAGACATTCACGGACGTGCTGCTCGCGCGGCGAGGCGACCCGAAAGTCGGACTGCGTTTCGAGGGGAGGGACTGGACCTGGGACGAGGTGGTGTCCGAAAGCGCCTGTAGAGCAGCCGCTCTCGAGGCGATCGTGACCGCCCCGGCCGGTCGGCAACGCCACGTCGGGGTCCTGCTGGACAACGTGCCCGATTTCGTGTTCTGGATAGGAGCCGGGGCGCTCGCCGGCGCCGTCGTAGTCGGAATCAACGCCAGCCGCGGCGGGCCCGAGATCGCTCACGACATCGCCCACGCGGACGTCGACCTCCTCGTCACCGAGAACCGGCTGGCGCACCTGGTCCACGGTGAGGAGCACGGCCTTGCGGTAGAGCGGATCCTGAACGTCGACTCGGACTCCTACGCCGAACTGCTCGCACCGTTCCGCGGCGTGGAGCCGCCCGCCGCGACACCGTCGCCTGAGCAACTTGCCCTTCTGCTGTTCAGTTCGGGATCGACCGGGGCGCCCAAGGCGGTCGTCGTCGGCCAGGGGCGACTCGGCCGGCTGATCGACGTTCTCGTCGACCGGACACAGATGCGCCGGGACTCGGTCGCCTACCTGTGCATGCCCTTGTTCCACGGCAATGCGCTCATGCTCAACCTGGGCACGGCGATGCGCGTGGGGGCCACGGTGGCGATGGTCCGCAAGTTCTCCGCCTCGCGTTTCGGGGACGACATCCACCGGTACGGCGCGACGTTCGTCAACTACGTCGGCCGGGCCCTGTCCTACGTGCTGAGCCGGCCCGAGGATCCCCGGGACCGGACGGGCACACTGGAACTGGCGTTCGGCACCGAGGCCTCCGAGGCCGACGTCGCGCGTTTCGCCGAGCGATTCGGCTGCACGGTGATCGAGGGTTACGGCCTCAGTGAGGGAGTGTTCCGGATCAACCGCACGCCCGGGACTCCGCCGGGCTCGCTGGGCCTGCCCGCCGGCGACGCCGACGTCCGGATCCTGGACGAGGCGACCGGACACGAATGCCCACGCGCCCGGTTCGACGCCACCGGCCGGCTGACGAACCCCGAGGCGGTGGGGCAGATCGTCGCGGTGGGGGCTGCCGGCACGTTCGAGGGCTACTACAAGAACCCGGGGGCGATGGCGGACCGCGTCCGGGGCGACGACTTCTGGTCCGGGGATCTCGGATACCGGGATGCCGACGGGTACTTCTACTTCGCCGGCCGCTCCTCCGACTGGCTACGGGTCGACAGCGAGAACTTCTCCGCGGCACCGATCGAACGGATTCTGCAGCGTCATCCGGCGGTCCTGTCCGCCCCGGTCTTCGCGGTGCCCGATCCGGTCACCGGCGACCAGGTCATGTGTGTACTCGAACTGTCGCCCGGCGCGCACCTGGACGGGCGACGGTTCGGTTCGTTCCTCGCCGCGCAACCGGACATGGGCGACAAGTGGTGGCCGCGGTTCGTGCGGATCGTCGAGCGAATCCCGTTGACAGGCAGCAACAAGGTGAACAAGGCGCCGTTGCGGTCCGCGGCGTGGCGCACCGACGATCCGGTCCTGGTCCGGGTGGGACGAACCAGCGAGTACGTTCCGTTCGACGAGGACGCGCGGGACCGCCACGAGGCCGAGTTCGTCGCGCACGGCCGGGCGGGACTGCTTCCGGCCCGATCGGTGGCCGCAACCCCGGTCGCCTGACCGGAACGACGGCATCCCGAGCCGGGCGGGGCGATCGGCGAAGTACCCGGAGACCTGCGCCTCGAGTTCGTCGCCGGTGCCCGGGGAACGGCCCGCTCGGTGCTCGGGGGGAGCGGCCCGCTCAGTGCCCGGGCGTCCGGTACGCGGCGTTGCGATGCACCGCGTCGTCCATCTCCTGCGGGGTGAGCAGCCGGATCGGCACGGAACGCGCGATGCCGGACGCCCGGGTGCGGAACTCGAGCGTGGCCGCGGCGAGGTCGTCGGGCACCTCCCCGATGACGTAGAGGTCGTGCCCGCCGAGTGCGAAGTGCACGGACTCGACGCTGCCGCCCACGCTCTCGACCATCTCGGTGATGGCGGAACTACGGACGGAACCACCCTCGGAGAGCAGCCCCTGCGCGCCCTCCGGGGTGTAGGTGACCTGCCACAGGTACTTCGGCATGTTCTCAGCTCCTCGGCTGTCGGACCATTCCATGGTCGGGCTCGTGGACCCTCCCATCGTCGGCCCGGAGGCCCTGTCGCGGGATGGTTTCCGCCGGAACCGGCGTAGGTTCGTGATCGAACATCCGCCACCGTCCGCCGAGGAAAGGACCACGCCGTGCCCGAAGCCCCGCTGCCGCAGGCCGTCGCCGAGATGCTGGCCCAGCCGAATTACGCCACGATCAGCACGTTGCGCGCCGACGGACATCCGGTGTCGGTGCCCACCTGGTATCTGTTCGAGAACGGCCGCATCCTGGTCAACATGGACGCCGGTCGCACCCGCCTCGGGCACCTGCGGCGCGATCCCCGGGTCAGTCTCAGCGCCATGGACCCGACGGACTGGGTGACGCACGTGAGCATCCAGGGCCGGGTCACCGAGTTCGCCGACGACCCGGAACTGACCGACATCGACCGGATCGCGCGGCACTACACCGGCAAGCCGTACGGGGTGCGCAACCGGCCGCGGGTGAGTGCCTGGATCGACATCGACCGCTGGCACGCGTGGGGCCGGCTCAAGGACGTCGCCTGAGCCGGCCCCGGGCGGCCGGGCTCACACGAGCCCGGCCGCCTTGGCCACCTTGCGGATCTGGAAGGAAAGGACGATCAGCAGCACGCCGAAGAGGATCGCGTAGATGCCGAGCAACCAGATCAGGCTGATGATGCCGCTGCCCGGGAAGATCAGCAGCACGACGCCGAGCAGGACGGCGAGGATCCCGGCGAACAGCGACCATCCCCACCCGGAGTTCGGTACCTTCCGGAAGCTCAGCGCACCGATGATGCCGGTGACGCCGAAGAGGATCGCATAGAACGCGATGATGTACAGCACCACGAGCGCGGTGGCCGCCGGCCAGACGAGGGCGACGATGCCGGCGGCGATGGAGACCAGGCCCATCGCGAGCCACCAGCCCCAGCCGTCGAGGCGGGCCCGGTCACGAATCGAGTGGTAGACGAGCACCACGCCGTCGACGATGGCATAGATGCCGAACACCACCACCAGGGCCCAGACGGTGATCCCGGGCCACACCAGGGCGACCACGCCGAACAACACGGCGAGGATGCCGCGGATCAGCACCAACCACCACATCTGTTTGAACAGGGGACTGAACTGATCGTTTGCGGTGAAAGCTCTCTCGGACACGGCCACTCCTAGGATGCGGTCTCGTAGTTCGGGCACAGCGTAGGCCCGTGCCGCGCCCGGCGCCCGCCGAATGGCGATCCGATTCCCAGTCGTGACGAGCGTTACCGTGTAGCGGTGGCTCAGGTGCGGATCGGGATCTCCGGCTGGCGGTACGCCCCGTGGCGTGGCGACTTCTATCCGTCCGGCCTGCCGCAGCGCCGCGAACTCGAGTACGCCGCGGAGCGGTTCGGCTCCATCGAGATCAACGGCACCTTCTACGCGCTGCAGCGGCCGTCGAGCTTCCTGCGGTGGCGCGACGAGACGCCGGACGGGTTCGTCTTCGCCGTCAAGGGCGGACGGTTCGTCACCCACATGAAGCGTCTCGTCGACGTGGACGACGCCCTCGCCAACTTCTTCGCCTCCGGTGTGCTCGCCCTCGGTCCCAAGCTCGGACCGGTGCTGTGGCAACTGCCCCCCACTCTGGCATTCGAGCCGGAGCGCATCGGCGCGTTCCTCACGAGCCTGCCCGCGTCGACGCGCGAGGCCGCGGCGCTCGCGGCGCGGCACACGGACAAGGTGCGCGAGGACCGGGTGTGGACCGAGATCGAGGCGGACCGGCCGATCCGGTACGCGCTCGAGGTGCGCCACCCCAGCTTCGCCGACGAGGAGGCGGCCGCCCTGCTCCGCCGGCTCGACGTCGCCCTCGTCGTCGCGGACACCGCGGGCCGCTTCCCGTTCCTCACCGAGGCCACCACCGATTTCGTCTACGTGCGGTTGCACGGCGACACCGAGCTGTACGCCAGCGGCTACACCCCCGAGGCGCTGGACGAGTGGGCGGCCCGGATCCGCGGTTGGCGCTCCGAGGGGCGCGACGTGTACGTGTACTTCGACAACGACATCAAGGGCTACGCGCCGTGGGACGCGCTCGAGCTGCAACGCCGGGTGTGACACGGATGTCGGTGCCGGCTGGCAGGCTGGCGCCGACACGTCGGCAACCCCAGGAGGACATCGTGTGGCCAACGCAGTGGCCGGAGATCGCACGCGACGTTGCGGATCACACCGCGACCGCGCTCGCCGCGGCCCGGGCGCAGTCGGTGCCGGCGTGGGAGGACGCGGTGGCCGAGCTCGCCGCGTTGCCGTACGAGCAGGTCGCCGGGGTACACGCGACGATGATGCGGGAACTGCTCGAGGAGTTGCATCCGGACGGGCTGACCGGCGAGGACGTGCAGGCGGTGCTGGAGCGCAGCGCGCGCACGGCGTCGACGTGGCTGCCGTCACTGCAGCCGGACACGCTGGTCGCGGTGCTCACCGGCACGCTCGGGGTGTCCGATCCCGACGCGCCGAAGGCTCGCCCCGACGAGTACCTGCGGGCGGGGCTGGTCGTGCTCGCGGATCTGCTCGCGGCACGCCGGGCGGGTCCCGAGCTCTACCTGCGCCGCGCGCTGGGCGAGATCGAACGCGCAGAGACGATCGAGCTGCCCTGACGTCCCGGATCAGGGCCGGGTCTGCGCCTCGACCTCGCGGGTGAGGCGCCGCAGCAGAGCGGTGAGGGTGTCGAGTTCGCCGTCGGTGAATCCGTCGAGCAGGTGGCGTTCCCGGGTGAGGCGGCGCGGGAACTCGGTGTCGACCACGGCTCGCCCCGCATCGGTGAGTGCGAGCAGGACCACGCGACCGTCCCGCTCGAAGCGCTGACGTTCGACGAGG
>NZ_WVTE01000256.1:0-33898 GCF_009939605.1 Rhodococcus sp. YH1
CCGGGGTGTACTCGAGCTTCCTGCGCCACGCCGAGCGCCAGGCCGAGCGGTACGGGGTCTCCGCCGCGGAGCTGCTGGTGCGGGCGGGCAAGCGCAAGCTCATCGGCGGCCAGGAGGACCAGCTGATCGACATCGCCCTCGAACTCCAGCGCGAACAGCAGACCGCCTGACCTACCGAATGTCACATGGCGTCAATTCGATCGACGCAATGTGACATTCGGCCCCAACGGGTTTCGCCCCGACCGCAGAGGTGTGCCAGCCGGCGGGCTCTCGAGCCTGCACGAGGAATTCGACGGGAGCGCGTCGCTGCGCTCGCCCGGATGCCGCTACGGTCGACAGTGCCTGAACCGGGCCGTTCCGGACTCCACGTCGACGCTCAGCCATCCGGGTTCGCCACCGGTGGCGTCCTCACGGTCCATCAGCGAGGTCTGTCGCTGTTCGAATTCGAATCGCCGCGACCCTTCGAACACCGCACCGACCTCCTCGAACCCCGTTGCCGCCACCGGCCGTGTGCGACCGTCCCCGCTGCGCCGGAGCAGGCGATGACCCGTCAGACGGCTCCACAACACCTCGACCGCGGCCGCGCCCACCAGCAGGCAGGCCAGTCCCGGAATCGTCATCGCGAACAGCGCGCCCATCGTTCCAGGGTATCGAGCCGTGGAACGCGGCAACGATTCCCGGAGCGCAGGGGCGGGTATCGAGGGATTTCGCCGGTGCTCGCACTGCGGAGCCCGTCCGGAGCGCTCTGCCCGTAGCCGGGTGGATGAAGGACGGTGCATGTGCCACCGACGCGGTCAAGCCTGACCGGGCCGTCTCCGGGCCGGGCCGGCCCGACCCGACAGATGCCGCGATGTCCTGACCGATATCCGGGGGGACTGTGAACCGATCGTGGGCGAGAGCCGCCACAGTCCGGTGGCGGCGAGAATGTGCCACAGCGCGTGGCCTTGCAGGACACTACTCGGCCGGCAGAGCGAGGTCCGGTCGCCGATGGTGCCGAGCACGGCGCCGGACGCGAGAAGCAGTGCTGCGACGATCGTCGTGCGGCGCAGGTGCGGACGGACGCGGGCGCGTTCCAGCGCGAGTCCCACAGTGACCGCGGCGAGCAGTGCCTGCACGATCGTGGAGGCGCTCGAGCCGGCTGCGACGACGGGAACCATCACGAACGGAACGACGAGCCACCACCGCGGCGACAACCGTCGGTCGAACCGGTCGGAAGCGGCGTCGACGGCTATGTAAGCGAGCAATGTCGCGATCGGTATGTCGTGTGCGTAGGCCTGCCACGGCGGGTTCGGTCCGTGCGCTATGAGGGATCCGGCGCCGACCGCGATGACGAGGAGACCGTAGGTCACCGTCGGCGTGCCCTGCCGACGACGTGCGAGCACGGCCAGGCCGGCGATCACGAAGGCCAGGCTGGTGGCGGCAGCCGCTGGCTGCCCGAGAAAGCCTGCGTCTCGATAGAGCTCGCAGACGTTCGCCAGCATCATGGCTCGAGGCTATCCGTTACCGGTCCGCATCGGACATACACAACGGCAGCCGTCTCGACCTGGCTGTCGGGCCGAACGGTGCCGGGGTGGCCGGCGCCGGTTGCTCATCTCTTGGTTCGTCGACTGCCACCGTGCCAGTCCTGCTCCACTCCCACCTCGTCGGGAGCGACGCCGAGGCCGGGCAGCTGCGGCAGTTCGCGCAGGCTACGTTTGAGTTCGGCGAAGCCGGGGAAGCTCGCCAGCCCGACGACGTGGTCCCACAGGCGGAGGGCGTCCTCTTCGCCGGGTAGCCGGCTGATCACCGGCCCGAAGAAGGCCACGCCGTTCGGCGGCTGGAAGTGGATGATCGGCGTGCCGACGTCTCTGCCGGTCAGGCGCAGTGCCTCGTCGGTCTCCGCCTGGATGAGCGCATCGAGCGAGGGGTCGTCCAGCGCGTCCGCCACCTGCACGGGTAGGCCCGCCCGGGCCAGGATCGGCTCGAGGAAAGCCCGCGTTCCTTGCTGTTCCGGTCCGGCGGTGTTGTCGGCGTCCGGCGTGGTCTCGAATATCCGCGCACCGAGCGCCCGGTACAGCGGATCCACCGCCTCGCGCCCGTGCTCGGCCCGCACTCGCGCCGCGACCCGGAGCAGCCGCAGCCCACTCGTGTGACCGGCTTCGTACTCGGGCGGGAAGTGAACGTCGTAGTCGACGTGCGCGTTGATCAGGCGCAGCGAAATGAACCGCCAGTCGACTCGGAATTCGCGCTGGGCCGCCACCAGGCGCACCCACTTGCTGGTTATCCAGGCGAACGGGCACACCGGGTCGAAGTAGAAGTGGATATCTGCATCACTCATGCCTCGTCAGGCTACGGAGTGCTCGGGCGGTCGCCGGCACAGACACCCCTCTCGTCTGAGACGTCGTCGATCAGAGAAGATTCGGATCGCGGGGTCGACAGGCTGATCGCCTACGGCTTCACAAGTCCCGTTCGGTAGGCGATGACGACCAGTTGCGCGCGGTCGCGAGCACCGAGTTTCACCATGGCATGGCTGACGTGGGTGCGGGCGGTGGCCGGGCTGAGGCAGAGTTCGGCGCCGATCTCGTTGTTGCTCATGCCCATACCTACCAGCGTCAGGACCTCGCGTTCCCGGTCGGTGAGGACCTCGAGCCGATGATCGGCGGCCTTGTCGGCTGTGCGCTGGGTGGTGAACTGGGCGATGAGGCGGCGCGTGATGCGCGGTGCGAGCAGAGCTTCTCCGGCGGCGACCACGCGGATGCCGTGCAGGAGCTCGGCCGGACCCGCGTCTTTGAGCAGGAAGCCGCTGGCGCCGGCCTGGAGGCCTTCGAAGACGTAGGCGTCGGTGTCGTAGGTCGTCAGGATGAGGATGCGTACGTATTGGAGCCCGTTGGTGGTGGCGATCTGCCGGGTGGCCTCGATGCCGTCCATCTTCGGCATACGGATATCCATGAGCACGACATCCGGGCGCAGGGCCCGGGCTTGCTCCACGGCTTCGGCGCCGGTTGCGGCTTCCCCGACCACCGTGATGCCGTCCTCGACCTCGAGGAGGATCTTGAAGCCGGACCGCACCAGATGCTCGTCGTCCACGAGTAGGACCTTGATCGGAGTGTCGCGGCCGGATGCGCCTGTCACCGGGTTCATACCTTCACCGTTGCGGCCGGGGCCAAGGGCAGCCGGGCGGTGACGGCGAAGCCGCCGCCCGGGAGCGGGCCGGCGTCGAAGTCGCCGCCCAAGAGCTGACAACGCTCGCGCATCCCTACGATCCCGTGGCCGCGTGTGTCCGTGCCGGCGAACTCGGCGTCCGCACGGTCGGCGCCTCTGGCTGCTTTGTCGGTGTCCCCATCCGCACGCGGGCCGTCGTTCGTCACGCGGACTTCCACGGCGTCGGGGCCGTAGTTCAGGGCGACTGCGACCCTGGTCGGTCCGACATGGCGAATCACATTGGTGATCGACTCCTGCAGGATCCGGTACACGGCGCTGCCTACCGCGCTGGGTACGGGCGGTGGGGGTGATGTCGTCTCCAACTCGACGTCGAGCCCGGCTTCGCGTGCCCTGGCGGTGAGTTCGTCGACCTGCCCGAGCCCTGGGGGTGGG
Organism: Rhodococcus sp. YH1; assembly: GCF_009939605.1. Lineage (NCBI taxonomy): Bacteria > Bacillati > Actinomycetota > Actinomycetes > Mycobacteriales > Nocardiaceae > Rhodococcus > Rhodococcus sp. YH1. The sequence continues at coordinate 3,574 of NZ_WVTE01000256.1, forward strand.
AGGCGGCCGTCGTTGTCGTCGCGAAGGACCCCCAGGATGGCCCGCATCTCCTGCAGGGCCCGGGAACTGGTCTGCTCGATGGCCTCGAGCGTCTGGCGTGCTTGTTCCGGTCGCTTGTCCAGTACGTGTGCGGTGACGCCGGCTTGGACGTTGATGATGGCGATGGCGTGCGCGACGGTGTCGTGGACCTCGCGCGCGATCCGGAGCCGTTCCTCGTCGACCCGGGCGCGTGCTTCGTCCTCACGAGAGCGTTCGGCCAATTCGGCGCGCTCGAGTGCTTCTTCCGCGATGACTCTCCTCGAGCGGACGCTCTCCCCGAGGGCGGCACTCATGCCCGCGGCGCCGATCCGGAAGTACACCCAGCCGACGGCGGCTGGGGGTTCGATGTCGGTCGCGGCGATCAGCCAGACCGCGGCCAGTGCTGCGATGCCCACAACGGCCATCACCAGCGAGCGACGTCCGTCGCCGCGGGCGGTGAGGGTGTAGAGGGCCACGAACAGGCCCAGCCATCCGGGGCCGTCCGGGAAGTCGAGGGTGTAGTACACCATGCTGGCGAGCGCGGTCACGGCGAACACTGCGACTGGCCAGCGGCGGCGCAGGACCAGGACCGCGCCACCGGCGATCAACAGCAGGTAGCCGAGGTTCCCGAGGTCGGACAGGGGGCGCAGCACTGCTTCGGGCTCCCCGCTGTTGCGGACGACGGTGCCCTGGACCTGCATGACAGTGATGAATACCGCCAGCAGCACATCCTGCGCCCAGGCGGGCGGGCGGAACAACGTGACGCGATCCGGCATGGCGCGATCATATGGTTCCGGGTGGGGAAAACAACTCCCGCGAACTGCGCGGCCGCCTACGTCGAGAAGCGTGGTTGTGCGCGAGCCACCTACGTCGAACTTCGTATCCGCTGCCGCCCGCTGTCCGAGGACACCCCGTTGCCGAGACGCGACGATCGTATGCGTCCGCTCAACGACGGAGGCCTCCATGAGCGCGGCCGGAACCCGTCGTTCGACCGAAAGGATCCGCAATGCCTGTCCTCGATTTGCTTGCCGCACCGGCGATCACGCACGTCTCCGTTGTCGCTGCCGGTTACGAGCTCGGCGTCGGGCGAACCGTGCCCACCGCGGCAGCCGTGCTGGGGCTGATCAGCGCCGTCGCCGGTGGGCTGGCCCTGGCCCGATCCCGCCGCACCGGCACCGGACGAGCTCGGACGATCGTGGCCCTGGTGCTGGGACCGATCAGCGTCATCGCCGGCGGGGTGCACGGGGTCAACTCCGCCGGTGGACTCGGCACCGGCAACGGGCTCGCCGGCGCCGTCCTCGCCGTGGCGCTCGGGCTGATCGGCACGGTCCTCGGTGGGCTGGCTCTGGCCCGCTCTCGTCGCACCAGCCGATCCGGTCACGATTCCAGGCCGGTGCCCGCGTCGTGACCCCCGCCCGCTCCGTGCACCGCCACCGAGTGCTGCGCGGGGCCTGGCGCCGGCTCGGCCCGGCGCAGCTGTCCGCCGCCACGGCCGCCGCCGGGCCCGGCGTTCCCCTGGTCGCAGACGGTGGCACGTGACGAATCGAGCGCGCCTGAGCCTGCGCCCACCTGGGCGCCCGCTGCCGACGCGGTGGGCCTTGTCGAGCCGGCGCGGCCCGCGTCGAGGTGGCTGCGGTGACGAGCAGGACGAGCCCTGCCGGTGACGGGCAGTGTGGGCTCGCGGTGCGGTGACGTCGAGCACCGCGAGCTGGTGGCCGGGTGCGTTCTCGGTCGTGAGCGGCGGGCCAGGTGGTGCGATGGTTACCCTCGACTGATGGCGGCATTCCCGGAGTCCACGGTAGGCACGAACTCGGCGGTGGCGCGCCTCGAGAGCACCTTTGCCGACGAGTTGGCCGCCCTGGCGGTGCCGTGGCAGGGCGCTCATGCCCCCGACCCGACGTTGCTGGTGCTCAACGAGCAGCTCGCGGTGTCGCTGCGATGGGACGTGGAGGTGCTGCGGAGCGAGGTCGGGATCGGGGTGCTGTCCGGATCGACGGCGCCGGCTGGGGCCACGCCGGTCGCGATGGCGTATGCGGGACATCAGTTCGGCGGGTACGCACCCCTGCTCGGGGACGGCCGGGCGTTGCTGCTCGGCGAAGTGGTGGGCAGTGACGGTCGGCGAGTGGATCTGCACCTGAAGGGCTCGGGGCCCACGCCGTTTTCTCGGGGCGGTGACGGTTTCGCGGTCCTCGGCCCGATGCTGCGCGAATACCTGGTCAGCGAGGCCATGTATGCCCTCGGTATTCCCACGACGCGTGCGCTGGCGGTGGTCGCGACGGGCCGCCGCGTTCGCCGAGACGGCGCCGAGCCCGGTGCCGTGCTCGCCCGGGTCGCGGCCAGTCACCTGCGGGTGGGCACCTTCGAATTCGCGGCCCGACAGGAGGGAGTCCTGCAGCGGCTCGCCGACTACGCGATCACCCGCCACTACCCGGAGTTGACCGAGCTGCCGGCGACGGGAGAGGGCAGTCGCTACCTGGCATTCTTCGAGGCGGTGGTCGAGGCGCAGGCAGCACTGGTGGCGCAGTGGATGCTCACCGGGTTCGTGCACGGGGTGATGAACACCGACAACACGACCATTTCGGGGGAGACCATCGACTTCGGTCCGTGCGCCTTCCTCGATGCGTTCGATCCGGCGGCGGTGTTCAGTTCGATCGATCACGGCGGCCGTTATGCGTTCGGCAACCAGCCCGCTGTCCTGAAGTGGAATCTGGCGCGCTTGGCGGAAACGCTGCTGCCGCTGCTCGATTCGACGCCGGATGACGCGATTGCCGCGGTGTCGGCAGTCCTCGATACCTTCGACGCGCGTTACGAGGGCCACTACGCCGCCGGGATGGCGGCCAAGCTCGGGGTGGCCGGCACGCTCCTCGATCGAGCGCTGGTCGACGACCTGCTGAGGTTGATGGCCGAACACGGCGCCGACTGGACGGGCAGCTTCCGGGCGCTCGCGGACGAACTCCGTGGGCATTCGGCGCCGCTGCACGCCCTCGTCCCGCGCGAGCACATCGGGCCGTGGGTGGATCGCTGGCGCGGCGCCCTGAGCACACAGGGGCGTGGGACAGCGCAGACCGCGGACGCGATGGACGGCGTGAACCCGCTGTACATCCCGCGCAATCATCAGCTCGATGCGGCTCTGCGTGCCGCGGCCGACGGTGAGCTCGCTGCTTTCGAGAAGCTGCTCGAGGTCGTCACGCATCCGTTCGACCGCCGTGACGAGTGGTCCGACTACACCACACCCGCCCCGTCGTCGTTCAGTGCAACCTTCCGAACCTTCTGCGGCACATAACGCCCGAATACCCACCGCTGGGCACTGCTGTGTTCGTATCGGGGGACTCCCTCGCCGGTGCTGCGCCGCCGAGAACGACGTCGGCAGACCTGGCGGAGGCACCCCCGAGGACACGGACCCAGCTGGTGCGGGGCGGGTTCAGCCGTCTCGCCCGGCGCCGCGGTCGGGGGCGCTCATGTCTCCGGTGCCGGGTATGCCTTGGGCGCGCGCGTAGCGCAGGTACACGGTGCCCGTCGGGCCGGCGACCGGCGGTGCGAGGAGGGTGAGGTTGGTGGGCACCGCGCCGGCGTCGAACACCTTCTTTCCGACGCCGAGCACGATCGGGTGCACCCACAGGTCGAGCCGGTCGAAGAGTTTCTCGCGCAGCAGGGTCTGGACCAGGTTCAGGCTCCCGACGACCTTGACGTGCTCGTGCCGGTCCCGGATTTCGCGCACCGCGCCGGCCAGATCCGGGCCGAGCTGCGTGGATCCGGCCCAGGAGAGGTCGGGCCGGCCGCGGGAGGCCACGTACTTCGGGACGCTGTTGAAGAGCGTGGCGATCTCGTGGTCCTCGCCGCCGTCCTGGTACGGCCAGTAGGCGGCGAAGATGTCGTAGGTCCGGCGGCCGAGCAGCAGGGCGTCGGTGCCTTCGTAGGCGGCCCCGATCTGCGCGCCGGTGACCTCGTCGAGTAGGGGTACCTGCCAGCCGCCGAACGGGAACCCTTCCGGGTCTTCGTCGGGGCCGCCGGGTGCCTGTCCGACGAGGTCGAGGGTGGTGAACAGTTCGATGTCGATCAGGCCCATGGCTCGGCTCCCGGTGAAGTGATGTGTCTCGGTCGCAAAGGTAGACCTGCGGGCGTCGGCGGACTCATCGCTGTGACGGCATCGAACTTCGTCCTCCTCGACCGGCCTCGCGGTGCATCGGTCGCCACCGGTTCTGCGGTGGGCGTCCGTGCGTTGCCCGGCAGTCCGGGCTCGGCGGGCGGTGCACATCTCCTCACTCGCCTCGATCGGGGTGGGGTCGCGCAGGTCGTGCCGGAGAACGGCCGCCCATGCGGTCGGCGGCGTCGCGCGGGCACCGTTGGGGGCAGTGCCCCAGGGGTATGGTTTCCCGACCGGGTGGTGTCGGAGAAGGGCGCTGAGCAGTTTCAGCTCTTGACGTGACCGAGCAGTGTGCGAGTGATGATGTGGTGAGCTTCGGTGAGGATCGAGCCGACCGCTGTCTCGCAGCTGCCGATGCCGTGGATCAGGCTTGGACTTGGCCGGCCCACCAGAGGCCGCCTTCTGCGGTGCCTCGGCGAACGTGCCGCTGCGCTGCTCGCCACCCGATGGATGGCACTCGACAGGATCACCCTGTGCCCCAAGGGAATCGGTTCTATCATCTCGGGCCTGGTAGCCGGTCTGGTGGTCGATGGGGGTGGGGTCGTGGAAACGGTCGCGCGCCCGGGAGGCAGTGCCCGTGACGGAGTGTTTCGACCGGATTGTAAAAGTCTCTGTTGCGCAACGATTTTCGTGTGACAGCACAGGGTGCTGCAGCTGTTGAACAACCGTGTCGGCTGAGTGCGCCGACGCACGCTCCGTCGGTGGCCCGTCGCCGAATGAAGGCGCTCAGACTTCGACGGCGGTGCCGCAGATGCCGCATTCCTCCAGCTGCCGGCGCCTCCATCGCGCGACCGGAACGAAGAACAACGTGAACTGGCTGAATTCCCGGATCCGTGCCCACTGTGTGGTGTTGTGGCAGCGCGGGCACGTTCGGGTCTGCCCGGAGCCGAGGTGTTGCCGCTTGGTGCCGTATCCGAATAGAAGGAACACCACGCCAGCATAGAGCGATGCTCAGTAGACGGTCGTCAGGTGGCAACGGTCTCGAGGGAGACCACGCGATGACCACAGCCGACGATATCGATCGGCACCAGTTGCCCGAAGACCGACTCGCCAGCCAACCCCGCCTGCCGGCGATCTGCTGTCGCCTCTTCCGCCGGCATACAGAAGCCGTGAGCCGGGTAGCCTCACGAGGACGAACATCGAGTGGAGGAAGGGCTATGACGACTGACTTCTCCGTCGGCGACCATGTCCGGTGGAACTCCGAAGCCGGATACGTCGAGGGCGTCATCATCAGGAAGCACACGAAGGACGTGGAGTTCAAGGGGCGCACACGGCGTTGCAGTGAGAGTGACCCTCAATACGAGATCAAGAGCGACAAGACCGAGCACATCGCGATGCACAAAGGCGATGCGCTGAAGAAGCTTTAGGGGGCCGGAATCCCGATGGTCACTCGAGACGAGACGAGCATCATCGACGCGGTCCGGGAGGCAGTCGCTGCCATCCCTCCGGGCTCGGTTGCCTCCTATGGCGATATCGGCAAGAGAATCGGGGCGGGTCCACGGCAGGTGGGCCGAGCGATGAGCCTGCTGGACGACAACGTTCCCTGGTGGCGAGTCGTCTACGCCGACGGAACAACCGCCTCGTGTCACGGCGGTCGTGCACCGGCACTCCTGCTCGAAGAGGGCACCCCCGTGGCCGGGAAGCGGGTTGACATGCAACGCGCTCGGCAAGGATGGATGGACTGACGATCCCTGACGGTGGGTCAGCTCGAGGAGCACCGGGTGCGGCACGTCTATCGGGTGTCGGCGACGGCGCCGGTGCTCGATTCGCTCGAACAACTCGCCGCTCCGCGGCGCGGCGACGTCAGTCCGGCACGGTGATCCGGCCGTCGAGCACCGCCTGCTCGATGCTTGCGCGCAGTTGCGGGCAGCCGTCTCGCAGGGCGCCCGGGGTCGCGTCGTCCCGGAAGTTCGGGCACACCGACGCGGGGTTCTCGCACCACTGCACGCTCGTGTGGTCGAAGCTGTTCTTGCGCACCAGCACGCAGGTGCCGCACTCGCGGCACCGCACCTCGTGCAGGCCCGAATCCAGGTAGTTGATCTTGTCGATGGCGGTCTGCGCGCGGACCGCCTCGACCCGCGCGGGCTGGCCGGCGAAGTCCGGGGCCTTCGCCCACTGGCGCGCCCGGGTCGAGGGATCCATCGTCAGACCTCCGCTTCCTGCTTGCCCTGTTCCTGCTCGGCCTTCTGCCGCGCGAGGTTCTCGGCGACCTCCGCCTGCCACGCCTCGTTGGCCTTGGTGGTGTCCACCTCGTATTCGAAGCGCTGCGTCATCTTCTCGGTGACGTCGGCGACGTCGACGTAGAACTGCTCGTACCAGCGTCGCAGCTGATAGACCGGGCCGTCCTCCTCGCACAGCAGCGGGTTGTCGATCTTGGTCTTGTTCTTCCAGATCTCGACGTCCTGCAGGAAGCCCTCGCCGATGCCCTCGGTGAACTTCGCGGCGAGTTTGGCCGACATCTCGTCGGACATCCCGGTCGGCTTCTTGACGATGATGCCGTACTGCAGCACGAACGAGTCGTGGGTCACGGGGTAGTGGCAGTTGATCAGCACCGACTCGACCTCGTAGCCGCCGTAGCTGTTGGTCATCGGATTGATCATGTAGGAGGGACCGTAGTACGCCGCGAACGACTTCAGCAGCGACTCCATGCCGTACTGGGTGGACATGCCCTTGTCGGGCCGGCCGCGGGTGTTGAGGTACTGCGCGGCGACGTGCCCTTCGAAGACGTTCTTGAAGTAGGTCGGGAACGCGTAGTGGATGTAGTAGAAGTGCGCCATATCCACGACGTTGTCGATGATCTCCCGGCAGTTGGCGCCCTCGATGAGGATCGAGTTCCACGTCCAGTCGGTCCACTCGCCCGACCCGTACTGCTCGATGTCGGGGATCGTGACCTCCGGCGGCGGGGGGTTGCCCTCGGGGTCGTTCCATACGAACAGCTGCCCGTTCTTCTCCATCGTCAGCCAGGAGCGGGTGCGGGCGAGCGGCGGCACGCGACGGGCGTAGGGAATGCCGGTGCACTTGCCGTTGCCGCCCCACCGCCAGTCGTGGAAGGGGCAGGCGACGGAGTCGCCCTTGATCTCGCCCTGCGACAGGTCGCCGCCCATGTGCCGGCAGTAGGCGTCGAGGACCTTCGGGTCGCCCTGGCTGTCGGCCCAGACCACGAGCTTCGTGCCGAAGGCCTCGACGGCGTGCGGCTTGCCGTCCTTGAACGTCCTGGCGAGCCCGAGGCAGTGCCAACCCCGCGCGAAACGCGTGCGGACCTCTCCGACGTCGATCTCGCGAATCTGTGCCATTGTCCCCTCACTTCCCTTCGATTCATCTAGTAGAACACGTTATAGAATATTGCGGCGATCCGGAAGCGATCCGGGACTTTCGTCCCACAGAAAAGACGCCGACGTGCGGTGATTCCGCGGTCTCGACATGAATGGGAACGTGTTCTAGTCTCGAAGCAAGCGATCATTTCCGGAACAGACGGGAGCGTCCAGTGGGCGACCACGAGAGCCACGAGGTACTGCAGCGGATCGACGCGCTGCTGCCCGCCCTGCGGGAACGTGCACAGGAGACCGAGGATCTTCGCCGCATCCCCGACGACTCGATCAAGGCGCTGCAGGAGACGGGGTTCTTCCGGCTGCTCCAGCCGAAGCAGTGGGGCGGCTACGAGGCCGACCCGGTGCTGTTCTACACGGCTGTCCGCAACATCGCGAGCGCGTGCGGCTCCACCGGATGGGTGTCCGGGATCATCGGTGTCCACAACTGGCACCTGGCCCTGTTCTCGCAGCAGGCCCAGGAGGACGTATGGGCCGAGGACACCGACGTGCGCATCTCCTCCTCCTACGCCCCGATGGGCGCCGGCGAGGTCGTGGACGGCGGCTACCGGGTCAACGGCGCGTGGGCCTGGTCCTCCGGGTGCGACCATGCCACGTGGGTCGTCGTCGGTGGCCCGGTCCTCAAGGACGGCCGCCCCGTCGATTTCGGCAGCTTCCTGATCCCGCGCGCGGACTACGGGATCGACGACGTCTGGAACGTGGTCGGCCTGCGCGGCACCGGGTCGAACACGATCGTGGTCGAGGACGTGTTCGTGCCCCGGCACCGCTTCCTCAGCTTCAAGGCGATGAGCAACCTCACCGCCCCCGGCCTCGAGCGCAACACCGCGCCGGTCTACAAGATGCCTTGGGGCACCATCCATCCCACCACGATCTCCACGCCGATCGTCGGCATGGCCTACGGCGCCTACCGGGCCCACGTCGAGCATCAGGGCAAGCGCGTGCGCGCCGCCTACGCGGGGGAGAAGTCCAAGGACGATCCGTTCTCGAAGGTGCGGATCGCCGAGGCCTCGAGCGACATCGACGCCGCGTGGCGCCAGCTGTCCGGAAACGTCGCCGACGAGTACGCGCACCTCGTCGCCGGCGAGGAGGTCCCGATGGAACTGCGGCTGCGCGCCCGTCGCGACCAGGTCCGCGCCACCGGCCGCGCCATCGCGTCCATCGACCTGCTGTTCGAGAACTCCGGTGCCACCGCCCTCGCCAACGGCACGCCGATCCAACGGTTCTGGCGCGACGCCCACGCCGGGCGTGTCCATGCCGCCAACGACGCCGAGCGCGCCTATGTGATGTTCGGTGCCGGCGAGTTCGGTCTGCCGATCACCGACACGATGGTGTAGGGAGACCGAATTGACTGCGACGGAAGAGATCACCTACGAGTCGACGTCCCGGTTCGCTCAGGTGCGCCACGACCTGCGGCTGCACTACCACGAGGCGGGGGTCGGACACGACACCACGATCGTGTTGCTGCACGGCGGCGGTCCGGGCGCCTCCGGCTGGTCCAACTTCGCCCGCAACATCCGCGTGCTGGCCGAGCGCTTCCACGTCATCTGTGTCGACCAGCCCGGTTACGGCAAGTCCGACAAGCCCACCGAGCATCCGCAGTACTTCGTGCACAGCGCCACCGCGCTGAAGGACCTGCTCGACCACCTCGGCGTCGACGGGCGCGTGCACCTGCTCGGCAACTCGCTCGGCGGCGGTGCCGCGGTGCGGTTCGCACTGGACTTCCCGGACCGGGCCGGACGGCTCGTGTTGATGGGGCCGGGGGGATTGAGCGTCAATCTCTTCGCGCCCGACCCTACCGAGGGCGTGAAGCACCTCGGCCGGTTCGCGGCGCCGCCGGAGGGCCCGACCAGGGAGAAGCTCGAGGCGTTCCTCCGGGTGATGGTGTACGACCAGTCGCTGATCACCGAGGAGCTGGTCGAGGAACGCTTCGCCGCCGCGAGCACCCCCGAGTCGCTCGCCGCTGCGCGCGCGATGGGAAAGTCATTCTCCGGACCGGACTTCGAGCTGGGGATGCTCTGGCGCGACGCGTACAAGCTGCGGCAGCGGGTGCTGTTGATCTGGGGCCGGGAGGACCGGGTCAATCCGCTCGACGGGGCACTCGTCGCGCTCAAGCTCATCCCCCGCGCCCAGCTGCACGTCTTCGGCGGCTGCGGGCACTGGGCCCAGCTCGAGAAGTTCGACGAGTTCAACCGCCTGACAATCGATTTCCTGACCGACCGGAGCGGTCGGGGCGAGCGAAGCGACGGGAGTGTCTGACATGGGTATCCGATCTCTCGCGTATCTGCGCATCGGCGCCACCGACATGGACGCCTGGCGCGAGTACGGGCTGAAGGTGCTCGGCATGGTGGAGGGCAAGGGTGTCCACCCGGACGCCCTGTACCTGCGGATGGACGACTTCCCGGCCCGGCTGGTCATCGAGCCGCACGAGAGCGACCGGCTGCTGGTCGCGGGCTGGGAGACGGCGAACGCCGCCGAGCTGCAGGAGGTGCGCGACAACCTCGCGGCCGCCGGGGTCCCGTTCAAGGAGGGCACGGCCGAGCAGCTCGCCGACCGTCGTGTGGACGAGCTGATCGTGTTCCAGGATCCGTCCGGCAACACCCTCGAGGCGTTCCACGGGGTGGCGCTCGAGCACCGCCGCGTGGTCAGCCCGTACGGGCATCGGTTCGTCACCGGCGAGCAGGGACTCGGGCACGTCGTCCTGTCCACCCGCGACGACGAGGAGGCCCTGCACTTCTACCGCGACGTCCTCGGCTTCCGGCTGCGGGACTCGATGCGCATGCCGCCACAGATGGTGGGCCGCCCGGCCGACGGGAAACCGGCCTGGCTCCGCTTCTTCGGGTGCAACCCACGGCACCACAGCCTGGCGTTCCTGCCGATGCCCACGCCGAGTGGCATCGTGCACCTGATGATCGAGGTGGAGAACGCCGACGACGTCGGGCTGTGCCTGGACCGGGCGCTGCGCCGGAAGGTGAAGATGTCGGCGACGCTGGGCCGGCACGTCAACGACCTCATGCTCTCGTTCTACATGAAGACCCCGGGTGGCTTCGACGTCGAATTCGGCTGCGAGGGAAGGCAGGTCAAGGACGAGGAGTGGATCGCCCGGGAGTCCACAGCGGTCAGCCTGTGGGGTCACGACTTCAGCGTGGGGATGCAGCCGTGACCACCGCCGACGACGGTGGGATCGACCCCCGGGTCTTCCGGAACGTGCTGGGCCAGTTCTGCACGGGGGTCACGATCATCACCACCGTCGACGCGGGCGAGCCGGTGGGATTCGCCTGCCAGTCGTTCGCGGCGCTGTCGCTGGAGCCGCCGCTGGTGTTGTTCTGCCCGACGAGGACGTCGCGGTCGTGGACCGCGATCGAACGATCCGGGCGCTTCTGCGTCAACGTGCTCGCGGAGGAGCAGCAGGACACGTGCGCCCGGTTCGGATCCCGGGAACCGGACAAGTTCGCCGGCGTCGAGTGGAGCCCGTCACCGCTCGGCTCGCCCGTCCTGACCGGATCCCTGGCGCACATCGACTGCACCGTCGAGGCCGTGCACGACGGCGGCGACCACTGGGTGGTGTTCGGACGGGTGTCCTCGCTCAGCGAGGTGCGCGACGAGAAGGAGCGGCCGCTGTTGTTCTATCGCGGCCAGTACACCGGCATCGAGCCGGACAAGACCGTGCCGGCCCCCTGGCGCGACGACCTCGAGGCGTTTCTCACCAGTACCTCGGAGGACACCTGGCTCTAGGGGGCCGGCACGGCCGGGCGGACGGTTACTCGCCGGGCTGGGGCACCTGGATGCTGTCGGGCAGCTGGTCGCGGGCCCGGTCGAGTTGCTGTTCGAGCTGCTCGACCATGCGGTCGTTGTTGAGCACCGTCACCACACCCGCCACGTAGGCGATCGACAGCACGAGCGAGACGATGCTGAGCACGATGCCCGCGATGGCGACGCCGCGCCCGGTCACGCCCAGTCGACGTGCCGCGCGCAGGCCCACGATGCCGAGCACGAGCCCGACGAGGGACAGTACCAGGCCCACGGGGGAGAGGACGAGCGAGAGCACGCACACCAGGGCGGCGGTGCCGACGGCGAGTGCGAGGGCGGCGGCCACACTCGTCTTGGCCGGCTTCGTCGTCACCCGCTCCTCGAAGGGCGCGGCGGTGGTGGTGCGGTCCGTCACCCGGTCGTCCGTGACCACGCGCTCGCGGCCGGGAACGGGGTCGCGGCCGGGAACGGGGTCGCGGCCGGGAACGGGGTCTCGGCCGGCGGCACTGGCGCCGGCGGGCTCGCGTTCGATCATCGTCGGTCCTCCTGGTCGGGGTGCTGGCCGGGGGCGCCCTCGTCGACGTAGTACTCGGTGGTCACGACCCGCTTGTGGAGTCGCGGGCCCGGCGAGGGTGCGCTGTGTTGCGTTGTGCCACCGGTGCCACCGGGATGCGACGGTGTGGCCGACGGCGGAGCCGAGGTGGACACACCCCGCGCGCCTCCTTGCGGCGTCCGATGGGTCTCCGGTGTCCGGTCGGTGTCGCGCAGCCGATCGGCGTCCGGTGTCCGGTCGGTGTCCGGCGTCCGGTCGGTGTCCCGCACCCGATCGGCGTCGGGTGTCCGGTCGGCGTCCGGTGCGCGACCGGTGTCGGTGTCGGTATCCGCCCTGTCGTAGTAGCGGTAGAGCTGCGTCTCCTCCTCGGGGGTGAGACGTCCGTCCTCGTCGATGTTCGGGGCGCCGGTCACCGTGTCCTTGTCGAACGGCAGACGGATGTCCTTGCCGTCCAGCTCGGCGACGTCGATCGGCACGAAATGCCGACGGGTGCCGAACAGGCCGGTGACGACGGTGATCCAAGCAGGGTTCCCGGTGCGGTTGTCGAGGTAGACCTCGCCGACCTTGCCGAGCTTGTCGCCGCCGGGTCCGTAGACGGTGGCGCCGACAAGTGCATCGATGTCGCTGTTGTTGATCATGGTGACCTCACCGATCGATTGTGTCTTCGACTCGGTGGGTGCCCGCTGCGACGGGCGCCGAAACCCGAAGGCCGGATCAGATCGGTTCGGCGTCTCCGAAGGTCATCTGCAGACGGGGGATCGACGAGGTGAGCAGCGCGCGCCGGGGCAGCCCCAGCGCGCGCAGTTCGCCGGCGATGGGGTGGGTTCCGAGGCGCAGGGTGGCACCGCCGACGCGGCTGCGCACGCCGGCGGGATTCATCGCCCATCCGGTGCGCCGGGTGATCCCGTCCAGATGGGCGTAGGCCGTGACGGAGGCGGCGGCACCACGCCCGGGAACCGCGAGGCCCGGGCGCACCGACAGTTCCGCGATCAGCTGCCCGTCCCGGCTCACCGACGCGCGCTTGACGGCGCCGGCGTGGTCGGCGTCGAAGTCGGCGAGGATCTTGGGGAACCCCCAGATTCCCCGTCCTGCCGCCAGGGTGAACTCGCCGTCGACGGGCAGTTGATGGATCAGGGCACCGGCGCCGCCGCGGGCGAGTTCCCGCAGATCCTGCAGCACGGTACCGCCGCGCCGGCGATGGTCACGAACGAGGAAGCACACGCCGAACTCGTTGTAGGGTCCGAGATCTCCGTCGACGTAGTCCACGAACACCAGGATGCAGATACCGCGCCCCGGGCGGTGGTGCAGCAGTTCGAGTCCCGTGTGATCGATCAGGGCCCGAGCCGGGGCGGCGGGCACCGAGTACATCGCCATGAATGCCGTCGCGGTCCGAATCCGCACCGGCATCTCGATCGGGGTGCCCGAGATCATGTGTGTCGTCACGTCCTGCCCCTCTGCGCGAACCGATCGCGAACCCGCGACCGGCCGGGTCCTGAATGAGAACGTGTTCTACTATTCGTGCTGCGTCCTGGAAGCGCAAGGGTGATCGGCGAATACGCCCGGAAACGGGCAGCCGCGTGCCGAGGGGCGCGGCTGCCCGTGCGGGAATCGTCCGTCAGTCCGGCGCGCCGATGTTCATCTCGTCCGGGTGCATGCCGACGCGCGTGCCGTCGTCGAGGGTCGCGATCTCGCTCAGGTCGAGGTCGTCGAGTTCGAAGTCGAACACGTCGAAGTTCTGCGCGATCCGCGCGTCGTGGACCGACTTCGGAATCACGATCAGGCCGTTCTGCAGGTGCCAGCGGATCAGCACCTGGGCCGCGGACTTGCTGTGCCGGTCCGCGATGCGCGTGATGATCGGATCGATCAGCAGCGTGTTCGGCTTGGAATCGCGCCCCCACCCGGAATTGCTGGTACCGCCCAGCGGGCTCCACGATTCGACGGCGATACCGTGGTCGGCCGCGAAGGCGCGGATCTCCTGCTGGGGCAGGTGCGGGTGCAGCTCCACCTGGTCCACGGCGGGCAGCATGCCGCCGCGATCGACGAGCAGCTGCAGGTGGTGCGGCTCGAAGTTGCACACGCCGATCGCCTTTGCCCGGCCGGACCCGGCGATCTTCTCGAGTGCGTCCCAGGTGCGCAGCAACCGGTCGTTGTCCTGCAACGGCCAGTGGATCAGGTACAGGTCGACGTAGTCCGTGCCCAGGCGGCGGAGGCTCTCGTCGAACGCCTGCAGTGCCCGGTCGTAGCCCTGGTCGGCATTCCACAGCTTCGTGGTGAGGAAGACGTCCTCCCGCGGGACCGCGGAGGCCGCGATACCGCGCCCGACGCCCTCCTCGTTCCCGTACGCGGCGGCGGTGTCGATGTGCCGGTAGCCGGCCTCGTCGAGGGCGAAGCGCACGGCGTGTTCGGTCTGCTCGTTGGTGGCCTGCCAGACTCCCAGGCCGAGCTGCGGGATGGTGGTTCCGGAATTCAGCGTGATCACGGGAGTGCTCATCGTCCCAGGCTAACGACTGCCGGATCGCCCCGCGGCCCGAGCGAATGTACCCCTCACTCGATCAGGCCGACGCGATGGTTCATTCGCTCGGGCACGCGGGCGTCACATTCCGATCGCGGCCAGGAACTCGCGCGGCTGCCCGAACAGCTGGGCGGTGCCGTGGGCGCGCTTGAAGTACAGCTGCGCGTCGTGTTCCCACGTGATGGCGATGCCCCCGTGCAACTGGATCGTCTCCGCGGCCACCTGCTCGAACGCCTCCGAGCAGTACACCTTCGCCGCATACGCGTCCTGCGTATCCTGCGACAGCGCCGCCGCGTACGACATCGAGCGCGCGGTCTCCACCAGCGCGTACATGTCGGCCATGCGGTGTTTGAGCGCCTGGAAGGACCCGATGACGCGGCCGAACTGCTTGCGGTTCTTCGTATACTCCACGGTCAGATCCAGCGCGGCCTGTGCCGCACCGACCTGCTCGGCAGACAGCGCGATCAGCGCGACGGTGCGCAACCGGTCCACGAGATCCGCCGGGCACGCGAGCGGCCGTCCGGTCACCCCGTCGAACCGCACCTGCGCGAGGCTGCGGGTCGGGTCCATCGTCGGCACCCGGCGCCGGGTCACGCCGGTCGCGTCCGGATCCACCTCGAACAGGGCGACGGCGTCCCCGTCGCGCGCGAGCACCAGCAGGGTGCTCGCGACGTCTCCGCCGAGCACGTAGTGCGCGGTGCCGTCGAGCCGGTCGCCGGTCGCGGTCACCCCCGGCGACGACCAGCCCGCCCCCGAGGCCCAGCACACGGCCGCGATCTCCCCGGCGGCGATGCCCGGCAGCAGCCGCGCGCATGCTTCGGTGTCGCCGGACAGCAGCAGCGCCTGCGCCGCAAGCACCGCCGAGCCGAGCATCGGTGACGGCGTCAGTGTCCGGCCGAGTTCCTCGAGCACGACGTGGGTCTCGGCGAGCGAGGCGCCCACCCCGTCGTAGTCCTCGGGCACGGCGAGCGCCGCCACCCCGATCTGCTCGACCATCCGCTCCCACAGGCCGGCGTCGTAGCCCTCGGGCGCGGTGATCGCCTTGCGCACCGCCGACGAGTCGGAGTGCTTGGCGAGCAGGTTGCGCACCGACTCGCGCAGCGCGGCGCGGTCCTCGGTTTCGAACGTCACGACGCCTCCAGCGCGTCGACGATCCGCGCCCGGTGCACGTCGGGCGTGCCCCACGCGGTGACGAGGGCGCGGACCTTCGTCAGACACAGCGACAGATCGTGTTCCCGGGTGTAGCCGATGGCGCCGTGCACCTGCAGCGCGGTCCGGGCCGCACGGTAGGCGGCGTCGCCGCATGCGACCTTGGCGGCGGAGACGTCCCGCGACGCCTGCGGCAGCCCGTCGCGCACCGACAGCGCCGCGCCGTGCAGCAGCGGCCGGGCCATCTCCAGCGCGACGGCCACCTCGGCGAGGTGGTGCTTGACGGCCTGGAAGGAGCCGATGGCCCGGCCGAACTGCCGGCGCTGCTGCGCGTACTCGGTGGTGCGCTCGAGCAGCGTCCGGCCGAGCCCCTGCAGCTGCGCGGCGGTGGCGAGCGCGCCGAGGTCGAACGCGGCACCGAAGTCGGCTTCGCCCAAAGACTCTCCCGCCGAGACGGGGAACAGCCGGCGGGCCGGGTCGACGGACTCGCGCGGCTGCCCGGGGGTGCCGACGGACACGGCCGAGCCGTCGACGTGCAGCACCAGGTCGGCGACGTCGGCGTCGACCGCGAACGGCACGTCCGGAGCGGCGGCGACGGTCGCGAGCGTGCCGGAGGCCAGGGCCGGCAACCGGTCCGGCGCCGCGGCCGCGAGCAGCACCGGGGCGACGGCGACGGTGTCGACGACCGGGCCCGGCGCGGCGTGGCGGCCGAGTTGTTCGACGGCGACGACGAGGTCGACCGCGTCGGCACCCACGCCGTCGTGGTCCTCGCCGACGAGCAGGCCGCCGAGCCCGATCTCGGCGAGACGCTGCCACACCTTCAGGCCGGGGCCGGTGTCGCCGGCGCTCCACGCGCGGATCACGGCCGGCATGTCGGACTTGGCGAGCAGCGCATCGATACTGGACGCGAAGTCCTCGTGGGAGGAGTCGAGCGCGAATCTCATCGGTCGCCCTTCGGGAGGCCGAGCAGGCGCTCGGCGATGACGTTCTTCTGGATTTCGTTGGTGCCGGCGTAGATCGGGCCGGACAGCGAGAACAGGTAGCCGTCCGTCCAGCCGTCGACCAGCTCGGCGGCGGCGCCCTGCAGGTCGAGCGCCGTCTCGTGGGCGGCGATGTCCCACTCCGACCAGAACACCTTGTTGATGGACGACTCCGCGCCGAGCTGCCCGCCGTCCTGCAATCGCGTGACTGTGCCCCAGGTGGACAACTCGTAGGCGCGCGCGCCGATCCAGGTGTCGGCGACGCGGTTGCGCAGGGCCGCGTCCCCGTGTAGATCCGACGACTTGTACAGCTGCAGCAGCCGGTCGGCGGTGGCGAGGAACCGCCCGGGGGAGCGCAGCGACAGGCCGCGCTCGTTGGAGGCGGTGCTCATCGCGACCCGCCAGCCCTCGTTCACGCCGCCGATGACCCCGGACGCGCCGTGGTCGGCGGGGTCGTCGGGCACGAACACGTCCTCAAGGAAGATCTCGGCGAAGCCGGGCTCGCCGTCGAGCTGGTCGATGGGCCGGACGGTGACGCCCTCCGCGCGCAGGTCGAACATGAAGTACGTGATGCCCTTGTGCCGCTGCGCTTCCGGGTCGGAGCGGAACAGGCCGAAGCCCATGTCCGCGAAGGACGCCCGGGAGCTCCACGTCTTCTGCCCGTTGAGCAGCCAGCCGCCGTCGACGCGGGTGGCCGTCGAGCGCAGTGACGCGAGGTCGCTGCCGGACTCGGGTTCGGACCAGGCCTGTGCCCAGATGTCGTCGGCGCGCGCCATGCGGGGCATGATGCGGGCGAGCTGGTCGGGGTGGGCGTGCTCGAACAGGGTGGGGGCGAGCAGGAAGATGCCGTTCTGGCTGACGCGTCCGGGTGCCCCGGCGCGGTAGTACTCCTCCTCGAACACCACCCACTGCAGCAGCGAGGCGTCGCGGCCGCCGAGTTCCTCGGGCCAGGACACCACGGACAGCCGGGCGTCGGCGAGGGTGCGTTCCCACCGCCGGTGCTCTTCGAAGCCCTCCGCGGTGTCCATCGACTTCAGCGGGGTCTGCGGGACGTGCTCGGCGAGGAACGCGCGGACCTCGTCGCGGAAGGCGAGGGTTGCGTCGTCGAACTCGAGATCCACTACTTCGCTCCGTCCTGGGCCGTGGGGCCCGCGTTGCTCGCCGGGGCGGGGCGGGCGCTCGCCGCCATCGACTTGGCGTTCATGCCGCCGAGGGAGTCGGTGCCGACCTCGGCGTTGTGGGCGTGGGCGAAGTGGTGCAGGCCGAACACCGAGTCCATGCCGTTCCGCATGCCCATCTGGTCCTCGCACTGGTTGACGGCGCGCTTGGTCAGGGCCAGACCGAACCGCGGCATCTCGGCGATACGCGCGGCCAGGGCGAGGGTCTCCTCCTCGAGCTTCTCGCGCGGCACGACGCGGTTGACCATGCCGACCTCGTACGCGCGCTGGGCGCCGAAGCGGTCGCCGGTGTAGAGGATCTCCTTGGCGAAGCGGGTGCCGAGGACCCACGGGTGGGCGAAGTACTCCACTCCGGGAATGCCCATGCGCACCACGGGATCGGAGAAGAACGCATCCTCCGACGCGACGATCAGGTCGCACACCCAGGCGAGCATGAGGCCGCCGGCGATGCACGCGCCCTGCACCATCGCGATCGTCGGCTTGGGGATCTCCCGCCAGCGGCGGCACATGCCCAGGTACACCTCCATCTCGCGGGCGTAGCGCTGGTCGCCGCCGGGCTTGTCGACGTGGTCCCACCACATGACGGCCTTGTTGTCGTAGTGCACGTGGTGATCACGCCCGGGGGTCCCCAGGTCGTGGCCGGCCGAGAAGTGCTTGCCGTTGCCGGCGAGCACGATCACCTTCACCTCGTCGTCCTCGACGGCCCGTTCGAACGCGGCGTCGAGGGCGTAGGTCATCACCGAGTTCTGCGCGTTGCGGTAGTCCGGCCGGTTGAGGGTGACGATCGCGACGCCGTCGCGCACCTCGTAGGTGACGACGTCGGGTTCGTAGGGGACGGTCATGACTTCTCCTCACGCAGAATGTTTTTCAGAACCTTGCCGGACGGGTTGCGGGGCAGGTGCCCGGTGAAGCGGACCGAGCGGGGCACCTTGAAGTTGGCCAGCTTCTCCTTGCAGAACGCGATCACGGCCTCCTCGGTCAGGCCGCTGCCCTCGAGGGCGACGACGTACGCGCGGCCGACCTCGCCCATGCGCTCGTCGGGCACACCGATGACCGCGACCTCGTGCACGCCGGGCAGGCGCATCAGCGCCGCCTCGATCTCGGCGGGATAGACGTTGAACCCGCCGCTGATGTACATGTCCTTGAGCCGGTCGGTGATGTCGAGGTAGCCGCGTTCGTCGAGGGTGCCCACGTCGCCGGTGTGCAGCCAGCCGTCGGCGTCGATCGTCTTGGCGGTGGCCTCCGGGTCGTCGAGGTAGCCGAGCATCACGTTGGGGCCCCGCAGCAGGATCTCGCCCTTGTCGCCGATGCGGACCTCGAAGCCGGCGGTGGCGCGGCCGGAGGAGGTGGAGACGGTGACGGGATCGTCGTCGGTGCGGCACATCGTCGCGACCACGGCCTCGGTCTGCCCGTACGCGGTGAGCACCGCGTCGAAGCTCAGTTCGTTCTGCATGCGTTCGACGAGCGCGACGGGCACGGGTGCGGCCCCGGTGACCGCGATCCGCAGGGACGACATGTCGAATTCGTCGCGGCGGGGGTGGTCGAGGATGCTCTGGTAGATCGTCGGCGCCCCGGGCAGCACGCTGATCCGCCGGTCGGCGACGGTGGCCATCACCTTCTCGACGTCGAACACCGCCATCGGCACGACGGTGCTGCCCGCGAGCAGCGCCGCGACGAAACCGGCCTTGTATCCGAAGCTGTGGAAGAACGGGTTGATGACGAGATAGTTGTCGTCCGGCGTGAGTTCGGCGCAGTCCGCCCACGCCCGGGCGACCCCGATCAGCTGCCGGTGGGCGCTGAGCACACCCTTGCTCCGCCCGGTGGTGCCGGAGGTGAACAGGATGTCGGAGACGTCGTCGGGGGAGACGGCCCGCGCGCGGGCGTCGGCTTCGGCGCGCGCGTCCTCCGTCGCCGAGGCGAGGAACTCGTCCCAGTCCACCACGCCGTCGGCGGGGGCGTCGGTCCCACCCAGCGGGACCCGCACGACGGTGGGAATGTGCAGTTCCGGCGCCGCGGCGCGCAGGGCCGCGTACCGGTCGGTGCCGAGGAAGTCCCCGGCAACGACGAGGGCGCCGGCGTCGATCCGGTCGAGGATGTCGTGCGCCTCGTCGCCGGTGTATCGGGTGTTGACGGGGACGACGATGCCGCCGGCCCAGTGGATCCCGAGCGCGGCGACGATCCAGTGGTGCGTGTTGGGCGACCAGATCGCGACGCGTGCGCCGGGCCCGACGCCGTGGGCGACGAGGGCGGCGGCGAATTCGCGGACGTGGTCGCGCAGTTGTGCGAACGTCGGTTGCACGTCGCCGTCGACGATCGCGGTCCGGTCGGCGTGCGCCGATGCGGCGCGTTCGAGGGCCGCCGGTGTGGTTCTCGGTTGTGCGGTCACGGAGCTCCCTACCTAGCAAGTGCTTGGTAGGTTATCGTACAGACGTGCATCAGAGCGAGAGACTGGACGACACGGGTTTCGACAACGCCGCGTTCGCCGCCACCGTCCGGCAGTGGCTGGAGGACAATCTGACCGGCGAATTCGCCGAGCTGAAGGGCAAGGGTGGCCCGGGCAGCGAGCACGAGTACTTCGAGCAGCGCCTGGCGTGGGACCGCCATCTCGCCGCCGCCGGATGGACCTGCATCGGCTGGCCGGCCGAGTACGGCGGACGCGGCGCCACCCTCGAACAGCAGGTGATCTTCCACGAGGAGTACGCGAAGGCGAACGCGCCGGCCCGCGTGAATCACCTCGGCGAGGAACTGCTCGGGCCCACCCTCGTCGCCTTCGGTACCGAGGACCAGAAGCGCCGCTTCCTGCCCGGCATCCGGAACGTCACCGAACTGTGGGCCCAGGGCTACTCCGAGCCCGGCGCCGGTTCCGACCTGGCCAACGTCGCCACCACCGCCCGGCTCGAGGACGGCAAGTGGATCATCAACGGCCAGAAGGTGTGGACGTCCCTCGCACACGTCGCGCAGTGGGCGTTCGTAGTCTGCCGCACCGAACCCGGCTCTTCCCGGCACCACGGCCTGAGTTTCCTGCTCGTGCCGCTCGATCAACCGGGCGTCACGGTCCGGCCCATCCAGCAGCTCACCGGCACCTCCGAGTTCAACGAGGTCTTCTTCGACGACGCCGTCACCGACGCCGACCTCGTCGTCGGCGCCCCCGGCGACGGGTGGAAGGTCGCGATGGGACTGCTCACCTTCGAGCGCGGCGTCTCCACCCTCGGCCAGCAGATCGGCTTCGCCCGTGAGCTGCAGGGCGTCGCCGACCTCGCCGCATCCAACGGTGCCGCCGAGGATCCGCACATCCGCGAGCGGATCGCGCGCGCCCGCATCGGCCTGCGCGTGATGCGCGCCCACGCCGTGCGCACCCTCGGCGAGGCCGACCCCGGCCAGGCGTCGGTGGCAAAGCTGCTGTGGGCCAACTGGCACCGCGACCTCGGCAAGCTCGCGATGGACGTGCAGGGCCCGGCCTCGCTCGTCGGGCCGGAGCACGACCATGCCGGCAACCCGTCGGTGCTCTCGGATCCCGAGCATCTCGAGCTCGCCGAGTGGCAACGGCTGTTCCTGTTCACCCGCGCCGACACCATCTACGGCGGATCCAACGAGGTCCAGCGCAACATCATCGCCGAGCGCGTGCTCGGCCTTCCCCGAGAGGCCCGTCCGTGACCACTTCCCCCCTCGCCACGCCGCCCGTCGAGACCCCGGGCCACGGCCTGCTCGCCGGCAAGAAGGTCGTCGTCACCGCCGCCGCCGGCACCGGCATCGGTTTCGCGACCGCCCGTCGCGCCCTGCTCGAGGGCGGCGACGTGCTCGTCTCGGACTTCCACGAGCGTCGGCTCGGGGAGACGGTCGACAAGCTCGCCGCCGAGTTCCCGTCGCAGCAGGTCGACGCCCTCGTGTGCGACGTCTCCTCCACCGAGCAGGTCGACGCGCTGATCACCGGCGCCGCCGACCGGCTCGGGCGCATCGACGTGCTGGTCAACAACGCCGGCCTCGGCGGTGAGACCCCGGTGGTCGACATG
This sequence comes from Rhodococcus sp. YH1, assembly GCF_009939605.1. Lineage (NCBI taxonomy): Bacteria > Bacillati > Actinomycetota > Actinomycetes > Mycobacteriales > Nocardiaceae > Rhodococcus > Rhodococcus sp. YH1. The sequence goes on from NZ_WVTE01000256.1 coordinate 25,191, forward strand.
ACCGACGAACAGTGGGACCGCGTCCTCGACATCACCCTCACCAGCACCTTCCGCGCCACCCGCGCCGCGCTGCGCTACTTCCGGTCGGCCGGCCACGGCGGCGTCCTCGTCAACAACGCCTCGGTGCTCGGCTGGCGCGCGCAGCACTCGCAGGCGCACTACGCGGCCGCCAAGGCCGGCGTGATGGCGCTGACCCGCTGCTCGGCGATCGAGGCCGCCGAGTACGGGGTCCGGATCAACGCCGTCGCCCCGTCGATCGCGCGACACGCCTTCCTCGCGAAGGTCACCAGCGAGGACCTGCTCGACCGGCTCGCCGCCGACGAGGCGTACGGGCGGGCCGCGGAGGTCTGGGAGATCGCCGCGACCATCGCCATGCTCGCCAGCGACTACACCACGTACCTGACCGGCGAGGTCGTCTCGATCTCCTCGCAGAGGGCCTGACCCGTGCGCGGTTCCGGTAGCCGCCGCCACCGGAACCGCGCACGGCAGCCTGAAAGGATGCCTCCATGACTCCTCCCAGAGACGATGCTGCCAAGTCCGGGCGTCGCGCCGAGTTGCTCGATATCGCCGCTCAGCTGTTCGCCTCGCGCGGGGTGCGTGCCACCACCGTGCGCGACATCGCCGACGCCGCGGGCATCCTGTCGGGCAGTCTCTATCATCACTTCGACTCCAAGGAGTCGATGGTCGACGAGATCCTGCGGGGATTCCTCGACGACCTGTTCGGCCGCTACCGCGAGATCGTCGCCTCGGGGGCGGACTCCCGCGCCACCCTCGAGGCGCTCATCACCGCGTCGTACGAATCGATCGACAAGTCGCACGCCGCGGTCGCGATCTACCAGGACGAGGCCAAGCGGCTCGTGGAGAACGAGCGGTTCTCCTACATCTCCGACCTCAACACCGAATTCCGCGACCTGTGGGTGGGGGTGATCGAGCGCGGCATCGCCGACGGCACGTTCCGGCCGGACGTCGACGTCGAACTCGTCTTCCGGTTCCTGCGCGACACCGTGTGGGTGGCCGTGCGCTGGTACCGGCCCGGCGGCACCCTCACCGCCGACAAGGTGGCGCAGCAGTACCTGTCCATCGTGCTCGACGGACTTGCCAACCCCTGAACCGACCTTCCCCGGAACCGACTAGGAGTCCCTCATGACCGAGGCATACATCGTCGACGCGGTACGCACCCCGATCGGCAAGAAGAACGGCGGCCTGTCAGCCGTCCACCCGGCCGACCTGGGCGCGCACGTGATCAAGGCGATCGTCGACCGCACCGGCATCGACCCGAGCGACGTCGACGACGTCGTCTTCGGCTGCGTCGACGCCATCGGTGGCCAGGCCGGCAACATCGCCCGCACCGCGTGGCTCGCCGCCGGCTACCCGCAGCACGTTCCCGGCGTCACCGTCGACCGGCAGTGCGGGTCGAGCCAGCAGGCCCTGCACTTCGGTGCGCAGGCCATCCTGTCCGGCACCGCCGACCTCATCGTCGCCGGCGGCGTGCAGAACATGTCGCAGATCCCGATCTCCGCGGCCATGATCGTCGGGCAGCAGTACGGCTTCGATACCCCGTTCGGCGGTTCGACCGGCTGGACTGAGCGCTACGGCGACCAGGAGGTCTCGCAGTTCCGCGGCGCCGAGATGATCGCCGACAAGTGGGATCTCAGCCGCGAGGACCTCGAGCGCTGGGCGTTGCAGAGCCATGAGCGGGCCAAGGCGGCCATCGCCGAGGGCCGGTTCGAGGGCGAGATCGTCCCGCTCGGCGACGCCACCGTCGACGAGGGACCCCGCGAGACGAGCCTCGAGAAGATGGCGTCACTCGCGACGCTCGTCGAGGGCGGCCGGCTCACCGCCGCCGTCGCCAGCCAGATCTCCGACGGTGCCTCGGCGGTGCTGCTCGCCTCCGACGAGGCCGTGCGCAAGTACGGCCTGAAGCCCCGCGCCCGGATCCACCACCTCAGTGCCCGCGGCGACGACCCGATCTTCATGCTCAGCGCGCCCATCCCGGCGACGCAGCATGCGTTGGAGAAGACCGGCCTGAGCATCGACGACATCGACCTGATCGAGATCAACGAGGCCTTCGCCCCCGTCGTGCTGGCCTGGATCAAGGAGATCGGCGCCGACCCGGCCAAGGTCAACGTCAACGGCGGCGCCATCGCGCTGGGCCACCCGCTCGGCGCCACCGGCACCAAGCTGATGGCGACTCTGCTGAACGAGCTCGAGCGCCGCGAGGGTCGCTACGGCCTGCTGACGATCTGCGAGGGCGGCGGCACCGCCAACGTGACGATCATCGAGCGGGTGTAGAAAGGCGGCTGCGCCGCCGGTGTGTCCCTTGGGCTGTCAGGGCAGCCCAAGAGACACACCGGCGCGTCAGCGCAGGGTCGGATCGGTGACCCGGTCGCTGCTGCCGGCGGTGCGGAACGCGTGGTCGGCGAGGTCGGCGAGCGGATCGGCGGGCAGGACGTGGACGATCTGCTCGTGGACGATGCCCCCGTCCGGGCACCAGACGAGCACGCGCCGCGGTCCGGGTGCGACGCCGTGGGCGACCATCGAACCGGACGGTTCGACGGGCAGGCTGCGGGTGTGGCCGTCCGCATCGGGATCGACACGGCAGCTCTCCGGATGGACGGGCACACCGTGCACCGTCACCTTCACCCGCTCCCGGCCCGCGACGACGTCGGCGGTGGGCCCCGCCTGCGCCGTCGCCGGGACGGCCAGGGCCGCAACGATCGTGGACAGCGCCGCCGCCGTGACGCCTGCGGAACCGAATCTCATGGTTTCTCCCTCCCGTGCGGGCCTCTCCCACCCGCCCGGCTCAGCCTACGACACGGGTGGGCGCCGGCTCAGGACCGCAAGGACACCCGGGCGTGTAGTCCCTCCGGCATGAGGGTGAGCCGTTCGGCCACCTTCAGCCGATAGGCGGGGTCCATCGCCAGGTCGTAGCGGCGCAACAGGGTTCCCAGCACGAGCGTGGCCTCGTGCAGCGCGAACTGCCTTCCTATGCAAGCGCGTTCGCCGGTGCCGAACGGTTTGTACACGTGCGCGGGCCGGGCCCGGACCCGTTCGGGCAGGAAGCGGTCGGGGTCGAACTCGTCGGCGTCGTCGCCCCAGACCGCCGGGTCGCGGTGCACCGCGGGCAGCAGCACGAGCACCCAGTCGCCGGCACGCATCCGGTATCGGCCGGCGAGGGTGGTGTCCACCCTCGCCTCCCGCGCGTACGCGGGCGCGGTCGGCCACAGGCGCAGCGCCTCGTCGAGCACCCGGCGGACGTAGCGCAGCTTGGCGATCTGCTCGAATGCGGGCTCGCCGTCGCCCCAGATCTCCTCGACCTCCGCCCGTGCCCGCGCGTAGGCCTGTGGGTCGCGCATCAGGTAGTAGAGAGCGAACGACAATGCGCCCGAAGTTGTTTCGTGACCGGCGACGAGGAAGGTGAGCACCTGGTTGCGGATGTTGATCTCGTCGAGCTTGTTGGGATCGTCCTCCCGTGCCGCCCGCAGCATCAGCTCGAGCAGGTCGTCGGGGGCGGGGCCGGGGGCGTCGCGCCTGCTGTGGATCACCGCGTCGACGACGTCGCGCATGTGCGCCCGGTCGAGGTCGTACTGCCGCTTGGCGGCGGGGAAGAGGAAGCGCCCGACGACCGGCACGGTGCGCAGCATGCTGCGCTGCGAGAACGAGAGTCCGCCGACCATCGCCTCGACGAACGGGTGCCGCGCCGCACGCTCGAACGGCTCGAACGAGTAGCTGAAGCCGCTGCGGCCGATGGTCTCCAGCGTCAGCTTCGTCTTGTCCGCGGCGATGTCCACGTCGCCGCCGCTGCGCGCCGTACGGTCCCAGTGTGCGACGAGCTGGGCGGTGACGTCGAGCATCGTGGCGTGGTACCGGCGCATCGCCTGCTGGGTGAACGCGGGCATCAGCAGCTCGTGCGCGCGGCGCCAGTTCGGTTCCTCGTTGAAGGCGGTGAACAGCCCGTCGCCGCCGATCGCGCGCAGGGCCTCCACACCCGGCGCGAGGTGCTTGGCGAAGCGTTTCTCGTCGGACAGCTCGGCCGTGAGCTCGCCGGAGCAGACGAACACGAAGCGGCGGCCGAAGGCCGTGCGCTCGAACACCGGGCCGAGGGCCTTGTGGATTGCCATCGAGTTCTGCACCGGGGTCTCGAGCGACATGCCCAGGACGTCGCCGACGAGGGGGAGACGTTTCGGCGGGCGCGGAATTTCTGTGTCGAACACCCGTGACGTGGCCATGGCCATGCTCCGACCCCCAGTTATTGAATCCGTGTACAGTAATCACGCTACGCCGGGACGGACGGGTGTCAAGAACTAGATTGAGTCCGTGGCCCGATCCCGCCGACGACTCGATCCCGAGCAGCGCCGCGCGCAGCTGCTCGACATCGGCGCGCGCCTGTTCGCCGAGCGCGCCTACGAGGACGTGTGGATCGAGGAGGTCGCCGAACTCGCCGGGGTCTCGCGCGGCCTGATGTACCACTACTTTCCGACCAAACGAGACTTCATGGCGGCGGTCGTCCAGCGCGAGTCCGACCGGCTGCTCGCCGTCACCGAACCGGATCCGCAGCTCACCGTCGCCGAGCGGATCATCGCGGGCCTCGACGCCTACCTCGACTACGTCGCGTCGCACCGGCAGGGCGTCGCGGCGGTCAACCGGGCCGCGGACTCCGCCGACGCCGGTATCCGCGCGATCGTCGACGCCGAACTCGGCGTTCAGCAGGAACGCATCCTCGACGCGCTCGCCCCGCCCGACGACGAACGCGAACTCGTCGCGGTGGCCGTGCAGGGATGGATCGCCCTCGTGCGCAGCGTGTGCGTCGACTGGCACGATCACCCCACGGTCACCGGGACGCAGCTGCGGGAGCTGTGCCTGAATGCGCTGCGCGGCATGCTCGGCGGTCGCCTCGGCTGAGGACCCGGGTTACCCTCGGTCCATGTGCCGGAACATCACGGAGCTGCGCGGGCTCGAGCCGGCAGCGACCGCCGAGGAGATCGAGGCCGCCGCCCGCCAGTACGTGCGCAAGGTCAGCGGCGTCCACAAACTGTCCGACGCCACCCGCGAACCGTTCGAGGAGGCCGTCGCCGAGGTCACGGCCGTCACCATGCGACTGCTCGACCGGCTCCCGCCGCGCCGGCAGCCGCCGCCGACGGTGCCGCCGCTGCGCCGGCCGGAGGTGCAGGCACGGATCGCGGCGCGCGGCTGAACGACGTCGCACCCCGAGTCCCGCGGCGGCCGTCAGCCGGGCGCGTGTGCCGCTCCCGCGGCGCGGGCGTGCACCCAGGCGACCACCTGGGTGCGGGATCCGACGCCCAGTTTGTCCAGGATGTGTTCGACGTGCCCGTCGACCGTCCGGTGCGAGATCACGAGCTGATCCGCGATCTCCCGGTTGCTGAGGCCCCGGGCGACGAGTTCGGCCACCTCCTCTTCCCTGCGGGTCAACGGGGAGGCGGTGGGTGACGCGGTCGCCGATCCGCCCGCGGGCGTCCCGAGAGCCGTGTCGACAGCCTGCTCGATGGCCGGGTGTGCCGGCGGTGTCGACAGGCGCGCATACTTCTTCGCTCCCAGCGACTGTCGGACCCGCTGTTCCCAGTGCGCCGAATCACCCGTGATATGGGGACCGAAGGCGGCGACGGACGTGCCGAGTCGCTGCCACACCGCCCTGGCCGCGCCGAAGAGCGTGGCGGACCGCTCGGTGTGACCGACGGCTTCCGCCGCCCAGGCGAGAAGTTCGATCGACAGGGCGGTGCAGATCTTGTCCTTGAAGTCGCGCTGGATGTGCAGTGCCTGTTCCGCGGCGTCGACGGCGTCGTCGATCCGGCCGAGGTGGAAGTAGGCCAGGCTCGAAACCCACAGGGCGTACGCCTTGTTCCACTGCTCGCCGTGCTCGTCCGCCACGTGGATCACGTGTGCACACGTGGCGAGTGCGTCGTCGAGCCGGCCGTCGTAGGTCTGGGCCATGGCCAGCTGGAACAAGGCGGTGAGGGTTGCTGCGCGATCGCCTCGGGTGCGATGAACGGCGATCGCCGCGTCGTAGAGATCGATCGCGTCGGTGGTTCGTCCGCAGAACAAGGCGTGCAGGGCAGCCCAGTGGTCGTGGTGCGCCTGCAACTCGGCATCTTCCAGTTCGGCTGCGATGGATCCGCATTCGGCAAGATGAAGTGCGGCTCCCTCCCGGTCCCCCTGGATCAGGGCCGTCCACGCGGTCACCCACAGGACGTGGCCCCGGTCGCGAGTGGACCGGGGCAGTCGTTGCAGAAGCCGCTCGAGCCTGGTGCGGCCGTGGGAGAGGTTGCCTCCCGCGATCCAGTGATACCGAAGCGCCACGGCGAGGGCGGCCGCGGCCGACAGGTCGCTGTCGTCCCGTAGCGACCAGTCGAGCGCGGCCATGAAGTTCGGATGGTCGATCCGCCACCGCGACAACAGTTCCGATTGTCTCGGCCCGTACCAGTCCGCCGCGTGACGTTGCGCCCGCTCGAGGTAGTGGTCTCGGTGCCGCCGGTACAGATCGTTCCGTCGTCCACCGGCGTCGAGCAGCTCGTGCCCGTACTCGCGCACGGTCATCAACTGCGAGTAGCGGAAGGCCTCTGCGGAACGATCGACCGTGACAAGCGATTTCGACACCAAACCGTCGAGCAGATCCATCACCTGTTCCGGGGGAAGGTCTTCGTCCCCGCAGATCGACTCGGCGGCTTCGAGATCGAAGCTGCCGGGAAAGACCGACAGCCGCGCCCACAGCGTGCGCTCCGGTGCGGAGCACAGTTCGTAGCTCCAGTCGATCAGCGCCCGGAGCGTCTGCTGCCGGGGCACGGCCGCGCGGTTGCCGCCGGTGAGCAGGGCGAAGCGCCGGTCGAGCCGTTCGACGAGCTGGGCGGGGGACAGGGTCCGCAACCGGGTTGCGGCGAGTTCGATGGCCAGGGGGATGCCGTCGAGCTGGATGCACAGCTGGGCGACGGCGTCGGCGTTGGCGTCGGTCATCCGGAATTCGGCGACCACACTCTGGGTGCGCTCGACGAGAAGCGTGACCGATTCGAACAGGGCCAGGTCGGCGGCGCGGTTGCCGGTCGATTCCGTCGGGGTGCTCAGCGGCGGCAGCACGTAGGTGAATTCGCCGCCGACGCCGAGCGGCTCCCGGCTCGTCGCCAGAACGCGCACCTCGGGTGCGCCGGTGAGGACCGTGGTGACGAACGCGGCCGCCGCGTCGAGCAGGTGCTCACAGTTGTCGACCACGATCAGCATGTGGCGGTCCCGCAGGTGATCGAGGATCTTGTCCCGCACGGGACGGGTGGACTGGTCGGTGACGCCGAGCGCCGCGGCCGCAGCCGACGGGAGCGCCTCGGGATCGCGGACCACGGCGAGGTCGATCCAGCAGAAGGCGTCGCGGAAGGCGCGGGCGGAGCGGAGGGCGATCTCCTCCGCCAGCCGAGTCTTGCCGACCCCGCCCGGACCGAGCAACGACAGGAGCCGGGCCTGTTGCAGGCGGGCCCGAGCCTCGTCGATCTCCCGGCGACGGCCGACGAAACTGGTCAGCGAGGGCGTCAGCCCTTTGGTGCGGGGCAGGGGGGACTCCATCTTCACGCTTCCCAGAGATAGTGGTCAGAACATACCCGAATGCGGTGTGACGCCCAACACAGGTATCGAAAGGGGTGATTTCCCCCGCGTGGGGGTGAGGTGACGCGGGTCATTGTCGTGGTCAGGCATCGAAGCGCCCCGGACGGGGCCGAACCCCATTGATCGTGAGGAGCCCGCACCATGACCGAAACCGATTTCTCCGCTCCCGACGTCGACGTCGTCGTCGTGGGAGCCGGCTTCGCCGGCCTGTACGCCCTGCACAAGCTGCGCGACACGATGAACCTGGCGGTGCGGGTGTTCGAGGCCGGCGCCGACGTGGGCGGCACCTGGTACTGGAACCGCTACCCGGGCGCTCGCTGCGACATCGAGAGCATCCACTACTCGTACTCCTTCGACGAAGAGCTGCAGCAGGAGTGGCGGTGGAGCGAGAAGTTCGCCGGCCAGCCGGAGATCCTGCGGTACCTCGAGCACGTCGCCGACCGCTTCGACCTACGCAGGGGGATCACCTTCGACACCCGGGTGATCGGGGTGCACTGGGACGACGAGAACTCGATGTGGACGGTGCACACCGATGACGGCCGCAGCGTGCGCAGCCGGTACTTCATCTCCGGCGCCGGCAACCTCTCGGTCCCCAAGACTCCCGAGTTCGGCGGCATCGAGAACTTCCGCGGCGAGGTCCTGCTCACCGGCAACTGGCCGCACGAGGGCGTGGACTTCGCAGGCAAGCGTGTCGCGGTCATCGGCGCCGGTGCGAGCGGCATCCAGGCGATCCCCCTGATCGCCGAGGAGGCGGCGGAGCTGATCGTCTTCCAGCGCACCCCCAACTTCGCCACCCCGCTGGGCAACGGGCCGCTCGACCCGGAGGTGGAGACCGAGGCCAAGCAGAACTACCGGAGTCTGCGCGACGCAGCCCGCAACCACTTCCTCGGCGTCCCGTTCGACCAGGTCCAGCCCTCGGCTTTGGCCGTCGACGCGCAGGAGCGCCGCCGGGTGTTCGACGAGCGCTGGAACGCCGGCGGGTTCCGGCTGTTCATCGACAGCTTCCAGGACATCCTGTTCGACAAGAAGGCCAACGACACCATCGCCGAGTACATCCGCGAACGCATCCGCGAGCGGGTGCAGGACCCGGCCAAGGCCGACAAGCTCGC
>NZ_WVTE01000257.1:0-32710 GCF_009939605.1 Rhodococcus sp. YH1
GTGCTCTTTCGTCGAGTCGAGTTGGTAGCTCTCTCGAAGAATCACGCGGTGACCGTCTTTCGTCCGGTTACGACACGCCGGTCATCGGATCCGATCCGGCTCGTACACCATCCTGATGGACGCAACCTGTCGATAGCCCTTGCCGAGATTCTCCGCCGCCGACCCGACGGCTCGCGCCACCCACTCAGGATGCGCCGTCTCTGCCCTCACTGTGTGCCGGATCGACGAGGGAACACGGGACGGCGTGGTACACCCGTCACGGTCTCGAGGTCGCCGGTTGTGGCATTCATGAACCGCTGCCCTGGGTGGAAGGAGCGCACTCACCTGGGTGAGGCCGACCTGGAGGATGGTGACGGGTATCCCCGTAGCGCGTACGCACGACGCCGGGGATGTCATAGGTGCCGTCGAGCAGCTGCTGCAACCCACGCTGCCCAGCAGCCTGTCCAGGGTCCGGTACCTCACCGCCGGAAGGGCTTTTGCCCACATTCGCCCGAGCTCGCGCCTCCGAGGGGGCGCTCGCGACCGCCTCGAGGTCGTCGTCGAACAGCCGACCGAGCTGTCAGTGCGTTCGTTGAGCCAGTCGAGCGCGCTTCGGTGATCTTCACCGACCGTGTCGATACCCAAACGATGGCCGTGGCGTCGAAGCCGGCTGCGTACATCAGGCTCTGCCCAGGTGCCCGTGATCGGTTCGCTCGAGTTGGTTCTCGATGACGACGGTGCGGCCGTTGTCGTCCTCCGCCTGGATGTCGAAGCAGAATTCGCCGACAGCGACCTGTGTGGACACGACCGTCAACGGCCCTCGAGCTACTCAGCCGGGAGGTCGATGTTCTCGGCAAGCCAGGGCGTGAAATCACCTGCTTCTGACGTCCGGACACTGAGTGGGTCCGCGACTCGGCGCAGCCTTCCGAGGTCATTACCGTCCAGCTCCATGGTTGCGATTGTGCGGGCGGCACCAGCCACCGGCGGCCGATTCTCCCAATCGAGGACCCGCCGCTTTTGAAAGGCACAGAAACGGGTAGGCGGAGTTCGCGAGGTTACCCCGGACTGGGAAGGCCCAGCTTCGGTCTGTTGCGGTCACCGGGAGAGGTAGAGATGGGGTTCTGGCTCTACAAGTGCAACGCCGCGGAAGGCGGGCCGTCCGGGTATTACGGTGACTGGCTACGGGGCGTGTTCAGTCGAGGTGCACCTGTCGAGTGGGGCGGGGACTACTCGACGCTGTCGGGTGAGGTGTCCAAGCATCTCGCCGAAGAAGTGACGGCCGGGGACGTGGTGGCGGCCTATCAGACCGATTCGAAGTCCGTGGTCGGGTTCTGCACGGTCACCAAGCTGACTGGGGAGCCCGGCGTTCGCAGAATCTACTTGCAGCCCATCCACTGGCTGACGCCGGCGTTCCCGGTGCACGAGCGAAAAGCGGGGACGCCCCTGGAGAGCTCGAATGCAGTCAACGGCCCCGCGGCGTTCCGCGAACTGCCGGATGCCGAGATGCAGGCCCTCGTGACGCTCAGTGGCGCACCCGATCGTGTGCTCGAGGGCAAGCCCGCGAAGGACGGATGGCGTCCTGTTCCGATACGCGATCCCAGTGAATTGATTGTGCCCCTCGACGAGGTCTGGGCCGGCCACACCCGCGGCTACTACGGCCTGGAAGAGTCGTGGCGGCAGGACGGCGTGGTTCTCGCACCCAAGTCGGTGACGTTCTTCGCGAGCTTGGACGATCTGCGGGACTACTTGCGGTGGAGGGTCGGGCAGTGGGAGGCGGACGGGTACGTGAGGACCGTCGGCGTGGAATTCCGAGCCACGGCGGCCCAACTCGTCGACGGTGACAAAGGCACCGGCGCAATGGTGACGTTGGAACCGTTCACCTACCGCGACACCCCTCCCGAGTTCGGAGGGACCGGCGACTGACGCCCGGAGGTGCCGTTCCGTCCGTCTACCGCGTGGTCCTCCCCGCCCTCTCAGCCGCTCCGCAGTGAGGCCGGATGGACGGCACAGCGTACGGACTACACGGCCCGGCAGCCGTCCGGCGCTGCGCCGACTGCCCGACCCGATCCTCGAATCGTTCCGGCGGGTAACGAGTGCCGCTCGTTCGTCGCCCCCTCGGGTATGCGCCGGTCCCGCAGTGCCTGCTCCGGTGACCACCCCGACTCGAGCGTGCGCAACGTCGTCACCTACATTCGGGACCGGCTCGAGGAGTCCGAGACCCTGCAGCAGGCGCAGACGGCACCATGCAGCCGTTCTCGGCGAGCCAGGACCTGCACAGTGAATTCCTCGCCGCGGTGATCGGGAGCTATGGACTCCTCGGCGGACCGGTCGGCGCAGATCCTCGACAACCAGAGGATGTCGCAGAAGCTGCTGGTGGCGTTGTTTCCGACCGTCTATGAGCGCCTGAAGGGTGCAGTCCGGCACTGTTCGCCTACTCGGAGAAAGTCAGTCGATGGCGTAGTAGCGGTGGTAGGTCCCGTAGCCGGTTGGTTTGCGTCCGATGACTCCGCGCGCGACCAGTCTTTGCAGCCGGTCCTCGGCCTCACGGCGGGTGATGAAGAGCGAACCGGCGACCGTGCCCTCCGACTGGAAGGCGTCGTTCTCGACGAACAACTCGAAGGTTTGCCGGTCGCGGTCGTCGTCGAGCCGAGCCTGTATCGCCCGACGATGGGACGGCTCGAGCAGCGCAGCGGCACGTGCACTCGACAAACGCTTGCGTCGGGAGACGAACAGGTCGTAGGTCTCGCGGTCACGTCGGGTCGGTAGCAGGGCTTGCACCTCACGCCTGAAAGTCATGATCGCATCGAAGGGGTCGGGTTCCGCGGAGGGCACCGTCTCGGACTCCTCGGCCGGGGTGCCGGCATTCATCGCCGCGGTGTCCCGAGGCTCGCTCTCGTCGACGTCGTTGACGTTGTCGATCGGGCGGTAGATGCCGTCGGACAGTTGCTCGACCCGGCCCATCACGACAAGCATCGCGAGTCGTTCCAGGGCGTCCTCCGGGGTGATGCCCGATCTCCTGGCGAGGTACGTGACGGTCACCGGCTTCGGTCGAGCACGCACGATGTGCAGGGCTTCGAGTGCCGCGTCCTCCGAGCAACCGGCGGATTCTTCGTCCGGGACGTCATTCGGGGCGGGGCCGGCATCGTCAACGACGGGTGCGAGGCCCGCGAGGGCAGCGGCCGCGGCAGCGGATGGGTCGTCGTCCTCGATGACGATGCCGTTGGGCAGAGTGATTCTCACGATTCCCTCTTCGTGACCCGGAGTGGCGCTGTCGTCGCCTGCTATGTCCAGCCGGGTCCACGCGAGTCGGGGGGCGAGACGAACTCGACGGGTACGTCGTTGACCACGTTTTCGGTGAACGAGAAGCTGCCGTCCTCGAAGTGGGTCGGTCTCGCCAGGCGCAGCAGTCTGCCGTCGTCGTAGACGCCCATCACCCGCCAATATTCCTCGGCCCACCAGACTCCTTGGCCGAGCCGCACTTCGCCGGGTCTCACGGGGACCTCCCGGTCGGAATCGAGTTGCCGCCGTCGACAGGAGTATCGGCAATGTGCCCAGTTATGTTCCCGCGCTCATCGCGGCGACCAGGACCGGCAGGTCGTCCGCGACGACGAGGGACAGTGGGCTCTCGTGGGGCTTGCCGCTGTACGTGATGATCAAGGCGGTCGGCGGGAGTCCGCCGTCGGCGGGTGGGGAGAGTTTCTTGAGGGCCTGCGGCACGGTCGTCTTGCGGGACAGATGGATGGCTCGATCGTGGGGCTCGACGAACTCCGGTGCCGCGCCCACGGTCTCGCCTTCGACGATCTCGTCGGTGGCCAGGCGGTGTGCGAGCCAGCATGCGATGCAGTTGGTGGTCAGCAGACCGCGGTAGGTGCGGTCGTCGCAGATGGGAAACTGCGAGTAGTGGTGCCGGCGGATCTCCTCGAGGACCGAGCGGAGCGGATCGTCGAATCCCAAAGACGCGAGTGGGCGTTGCGGGCGTTACGCAGATCGGCGAACGCGCGCAACGCCGGCAGATCGAGCCGGGTGTGGTGTCGCCGCGCGTAGTCCTCGGCCATCCGGACGAAGCCGGTCCGGCCGTCGTCGGTCTGGAGCTTCCATGTGAAATGGTTCTCGATCGCGGTGAACGCGGCCGGGAGTCGGATCGCACCGCTTACCTCGTCCATCACGTTCCATCTGCCTGAGACAGGTCTGCGCTTTCGCAGACGGGAGTGGGCATCGATGAGATGTGACGCGTCTGTGGACTTCTATCCTCCACCTTCGCGGATACGTACCGCCGATGGCCGCTCGGGGAGCCGGCAGCGCCGGCCGGGTGTCTCCGATCAGCACACCGCCTGACCGACCACTCCCGGTTCGACCCTTCGGACCTGTTGTGGCCCAGACTGAACGGAGTCGCGAGATCGTCGTCGAACGGCGGAACCAGGCACGTCGCCGATTCTCGCCGTCGGGCCGTCCGGAGGTCGTACCGTCGAACTCACGGGCCGGTCGTGATGCCACCGGCCACGGGCAGAATCGAGGCTCGTCGTGCGACTTCGTGGTACCGCAACGTCGTCCGCCGGGGTGGCACCCGCTTTTCCGGGCATCGCCCTTTCCGTTGTGTCCGCCGCGGCCGCGGCAGCAGTCGGTGTCCGCGCGGGCGCGGCGGCATCAGGGTCGTCGCCCATGCCGACGTGAACGGCGGCGGAAGGACCGGCACACCGGGACCGGGCGTCGCCGGAGCCCTGTTCCTCCCCCTTGCGGTCCAGAACTTCCTGATGGTCTACAACTCGACCGCCATGAACGTGGCCATGTCGGCCATAGTCGCGGATCTGCAGACCACTCTGACCGCCGTACAGTCGGCGATCTCGCTGTACTCCCTCGTCATCGCCGCGTTCCTGATCACGAGCAGCAAGCTCGGAGGCCGCCTCGGCTACCGCCGAACCTTCGTCCTGGGCGCGGAGATCTTCGGGCTCGGCACGCTCATCACTGCCGTCGGCCCGAGTATCGTCTTCATGTTGGTCGGCTGGTCCCTGCTCCAGGGGATCGGCGTGGCGCTCATGATCCCGGCCGTGCTTGCCCTGCTCACCGACGCCCTGACCGGCGCCACGCGGACGAGGGCGTTGTCGACGATCGGGACGGTCGGCGGGGTCGCCGCGGCGGCAGGCCCCATCGTCGGTGGCGTGATCACCAGTTTCCTGAGCTGGCGGGTGTCGTTCCTCATGGGAACCGTGGTGACGGTTGTCGTGCTGCTCCTCATGCGCCGGGTCGCCGAATCGGGGCGACGCAGCGTTCCGGCGGAGGATCGCCGGTTCGACGTCCTGGGAGCGGTGCTGTCCGCGACCGGATTCGGGCTCCTCGTCGTCGGGACGCTGCTGGCCGGCAGGTACGGCCTGGTCCGGGCCCGGCAGGACTTCGAGGTGCTCGGGTACACGGTGCTCGAACGGGGCGGGGTGTCGCCCGTGCTCGTACTGGGCGGCGCCGGGCTGGTGGTCCTGGTCGCGTTCGCCGCGTGGGAGCGCCACCTCGTCACGAACGGTCGAGATCCGCTGGTGCGGATCGCGGTGCTGCGAAACCGGACGACGCGGGCCGGCTCGGAGACCCTGGCGATGCAGGCGCTGGTGACCGCGGGTGTCCTGTTCCTGGTGCCGGTCTTCCTGCAGACGACGCTGGGTTTCGACGCGCTGTGGAGCGGCCTTGCCATGCTGCCCGTGACGCTGGGGCTGATCGTCGCCGCCTCGGCGGCGGCCCGGCTCGTCGCCGGCCGCCGAATGACTCATCGGACCGCCCAGCTGTGGTCGTTCCTGTTCATGATCGCGGGCTGCGTCGCGGTCGCCGCCATGTTCGACCCGCGCGAGACGGGGCAGACCGCGACGGGCCTGGCGCTCGCGCCGGGGCTCTTCCTCCTCGGTGTCGGCCAGGGCATGACGATGACGCTGACCGACCTGATCCAGTCGACGCCGCCGGCGGAGGAGGTGAGCGACGTGACGGGCCTGTCGCGGAGCATCAACTACCTCGGGAGCTCACTCGGAGTGGCACTGGCCGGTGCGTTCCTGACGACGGCGCTGGTCTCCTCGTTCCAGTCGGGGGTGGACGACAGCGCCGTGCTGAACGCCGCGGAGAAGCAGCTCGTCCAGCAGACGGTAGACCAGCAGGTCCAGGTCACCGCGCTGAGCGACGACCAGGTCGGTGCCAACCTCGCGGCACGGGGCGTCGGGGGTCCCGCTGCCGACGAGCTCGTGCGGATCAACGCCGACGCCAGGAACCGGGCCCTGACCTTCGCCGTCGGCGCCATGGCGGTCATGTCGACCGTCGGCTACGTTGTCGCGCTACGACTCCCGCGGGTACCTGCCCGGCGTCGGTGACCGGGGGCGCCCTCGTTTGCGCAACCGCCCACGTCGGAGACCGGGACAGTCCTACACTCGGCGCATGGCTGCGCTGCGGGTGGCGGACGAACCGGTGGACACTTCGAAGCTCGACAACCGGGCGCCGTCGGTGGCCCGGCTGTTCGTCGACCGGGTTGCGGCGACTCCCGAGGCCGAGGCCTTCCGGTATCCGAAGGGTGACGGCTGGGAGAGCGTGACCTGGAGGCAGGTGGGCGAGCGGGTCGACACGCTCGCCGCGGGCCTGATCGCCCTGGGGGTCCAGCCTCAGGATCCGGTCGCGGTCGCGTCGTCGACCCGGTACGAATGGGTGCTCGCCGACTTCGCGGTGATGTGCGCCGGTGCCGCGACCACCACGATCTACCCCACGACCAACGCCCCCGACGTCGCCTTCATCGTCGCCAATTCGGGCAGCGGCGTCGTGATCGCGGAGGACCGGACCCAGGTCGACAAGCTCGTCGCCCACCGCGCCGACCTGCCGAAGGTGCGGACCGTGGTGGTCATCGACGGCGAGGGCGACGGGGACTGGGTCATCAGCCTCGCCGACCTGGAGGACAGGGGCCGGAAACTGCTTGCCGAGTCGCCCCGCGTCGTCGCCGACCGGGTCGACGCGATCCGGCCCGAACAGTTGGCCAGCATCATGTACACCTCCGGCACCACCGGGAAGCCGAAGGGCGTGCTGCTGCCGCACTCGGGGTGGACGTACACGGCTGCGGCCGTCGACGCGGTGAACATCCTGGGACCCGACGATCTGAACTTCCTCTGGCTGCCGCTGTCGCACGCCTTCGGCAAGGTCATGCTGGCGCTGCCCCTGCAGATCGGTTTCACCACCGTGATCGACGGCCGCGTCGAGAAGATCGTCGAGAACCTCGCCGTCGTGCATCCCACCTTCATGGGCGCGGCGCCGCGCATCTTCGAGAAGGCACACGCCCGCATCGAGGCGATGATCGCCGAGGAGGGCGGGGCGAAGAAGAAGATCTTCGACTGGGCCCTCGGCGTCGGACTGCGTGTCTCGCAGGCCCGGCAGGAGGACCGCGCACCCTCTCGCCTCGACCGGCTCCGGTATCGGCTCGCCGACCGTCTCGTGTTCTCCACCATCAAGGAGCGTTTCGGCGGTCGCCTGCGGTTCTTCGTCTCGGCGGCGGCCCCGCTCGACCGTGCCGTGGCGCAGTGGTTCGACGCCGCCGGCATCATCATCCTCGAGGGGTACGGCCTGACCGAGACGTCCGCCGCGTCGTTCATCAACCGCCCGTACGCGTACCGGCTCGGCACCGTCGGCTGGCCCTTCCCGGGCACGGAGGTGCGGATCGCCGGCGACGGGGAGGTACTGCTGCGCGGGCCGGGCGTCATGGACGGCTACCACGAGCGGCCCGATGCCACCGCAGAGGCCCTCGAACCCGACGGCTGGTTCCACAGCGGCGACATCGGGGAACTCGACGCCGACGGGTTCCTGCGGATCACGGACCGCAAGAAGGATCTGTTCAAGACCAGCCAGGGCAAGTACGTCGCGCCGTCCGCGATCTCCGCCACCTTCAAGGGCATCTGCCCCTATGCCAGCGAGATCGTCGTGTACGGCGAGAGCCGGCCCTACTGCGTCGCCCTCGTCGGTCTCGATGCCGAGGCGATCACGGAGTGGGCGGACAAGAACGGCATGGCCGGCAGGGAGTTCGGTGAGATCGCCCGGGACGAGCGGACCCGCGAGCTGATCGCCGGCTGCATCGACCGGCTCAACGACCGGCTCAACCGCTGGGAGCAGATCAAGAAGTTCACGGTCCTCGACCGGGAGCTGTCCATCGAGGCGGGGGATCTGACGCCCAGCATGAAGCTGCGCCGCAAGCTGGTGGTCGACAATTTCGCCGACCGGATCGAGCAGCTCTACGTCTGACGCCCGTCGCGGCTCACCGCCCTGTGGAACCTGCTATCGGGTGCTTGCGCCGACCGTGGCGTACGCCTCCGCCAGCAACGCGACGACGCCGTCGTCGAGCTGATCCGGGGTGGCGATGCTCAACCGGTGGGTCGTCACCTTTCCGGTGGTCGGGAAGGCCTCCCGCAGCTGCGGGTGATGGACCCGCCGCGGCAGGTCGATCGCGATCTCGAGCCGCGACGAATAGACGAATGCCGCCGCGAACACGCGACCGCGCCCCCACCGCACCTCGGCGGTGCGGACCTGCTCCTCGACGTCGTCGCCGAGGCCCAGCACGAGCGTGCGGAGCCGGCAGAACATGTCGACGGCGGCGGCATCCTTGTCGGCCAGGTAGTCGTCGATCGTCGCGTGCATCGCGGGCTCCTCGCCTGGGTGGCTCAACGGGACCGGCCGTAACGGTCGGCGAGCTTGTCTTCGGTGCTGCGCTCCACCGGAGCGGGCACCGGTTCGGCCTCGGGGGCGGCGGCCGGCGCCGGGTCCTTCCGCTTGCGGCGCTCGCGCAGCTCCGCCCATACGAAGTACCCCAGGCCCAGCGGCGCCATGATCCCGAACGCCACCCACTGCAGCCCGTACGACAGGTAGGGGCCGGCGTCGAGCTGCGGCAACGGGATCGTGCCCAGCCCCCCGGCCTGGTTCTCGGACAGCTGCAGGTATCCGCCCGTCAGCTCCAGGCCGGTGAACGCCGCGATCTGCGCAGGGTCGATCGAGTAGACCTGGGTGTGGCCGGCGTCGCGGAACGGGGTCTTGCCCTCGGCGGTCCCCTCGGACATCCGCAGGCGGGCGTCGACGGTCACCGGACCGGCCGGTGCCGGGGCGAACCCGGGGATCTCGGTGCCCCGCTCCGGGCGCACGTATCCACGG
The DNA here is from genome assembly GCF_009939605.1 of Rhodococcus sp. YH1. Lineage (NCBI taxonomy): Bacteria > Bacillati > Actinomycetota > Actinomycetes > Mycobacteriales > Nocardiaceae > Rhodococcus > Rhodococcus sp. YH1. Next base: position 9,121 of record NZ_WVTE01000257.1, read on the forward strand.
TTCACCAGGACGGTGCGGCCGTCGGCGAGCCGGAACGGCGTGAGCACCTCGTAGGCGGGGGAGGACTCGACGCTGCGCAACCGCACCAGCAGGTCCGAATCCGGGAGGTAGGACCCGGTCGCGACGACGCGCCGCCACTCGTCCTCCGGTGCCGGCGCGGCACCGGTCAGCAGCTCCTCCACCGGCACGGGGTCCGTGGCCAGCGAGGCGGTGATCCGGTCGTTGCGCTCCTCGGTGGTGGTGTTCTTGCCGAGCTGCCACGGCGCGAGCACGGTGAAGCACGCGTAGGCGAAGCCGCCCACCACCAGGGCCAGCACCAGCCAGCTCGGGCGGAGCAGGAACGTCAGTCGTCGCACGTAACCACGGTAACCGGTGACGCGGGCCTCATTGCCGTCGCACCCAGTCGAGCAGGCCCGGGATCGCCGCCTCGATCTGCCGCCGGACCAGTTCGAACTCGTGCCGGTCGCCGTAGTACGGATCCGGTACCGACTCGCCCTCGGCGTCCGGGTCGAAGCTGCGCAGCAGCACCCGGCGCTCGGCGGGCACCCCGAGCTGCGCGAGCACTCGGTCGTGGCCGGCGTCCAGTGCGACCACCAGATCGGCGGCGAGCTGCTCGTCGGTCACGCGCCGGGCGCAGTGCCCGGTCGGGTAGCCGTGCCGCCGCAACAGGTCCGTGGTGCGTGGATCCGCGTCCTCGCCGGCGTGCCAGTCGCCGGTGCCGGCGCTGGTGACCCGCACGCGCTCGGCGAGACCGGCCCGGCGGAGGTGCTCGGCGAAGATCTTCTCGGCCATCGGCGACCGGCAGATGTTGCCGGTGCACACGAACGTCACGTGCAGGCGCTCAGCGGTCACCGGTCAGCACCCTCGTCAGTTCGTCGACGCTCGCCGTGGACCGGTGGGCGACGGCCGCCTCGTCGTCGGCGCCGTACCCCCACTCGACGAACACCGTCGGAATACCCCACCGCGCCGCGCCCGTCACGTCGTGCTCGCGGTCGCCGACCATGACCACGCCCGCGGTGCCGCCGTCCTCCGCGGCGACCGGGTCCACCCCGAGCGAGGCCAGACTGTGCGCGATCACGTCCGACTTCGCCCGCCGGCTCCCGTCGTCGCTCGCGCCGCCGATGAACTCGAAGTAGGCGGCCAGCCCGAAGTGCTCGAGGATGCGGACGGCGAAGCCCTGGTTCTTCGACGTCGCGACGGCGAGCCGGCTCCCGGCGTCGCGCACCCGCTCGAGCATCGCCGCCACCCCGTCGAACACGGAGTTCTCCGCCCAGCCGCGCGCGTCGTAGCGCTCGACGTACGCGGTCAGCGCCCGATCCACCTGCTGTTCGTCGAGACCGAGCCCGCGCAGTGTGTCGATCATCGGCGGACCGAGGACCCGCTGTGGCTCGTCGTGCGCCGGTTCCGGAACGCCCACCGTGGCGAGCGCATGCCGGAACCCGTCGAGCACGCCCGCCGCCGAGTCCGTGAGGGTGCCGTCGAGGTCGAACAGCACGACGGGCGCGGGCAGCAGCAGTGGATGCAGGTCGGCGAGAGTCGTCACGTCCCCATTGTCCCGGCTCCCGGCGAAGCCCGCCGCGTAGGGTCTCGGGCAGCACCCGGGAGACGACGAAGGAGGAGCGGTGACGGCGGTGACGCTGCGCGAGGTGATCGACGTGCTCGAGACGGCCTATCCGCCGTCGCTGGCCGAGTCGTGGGACTCCGTCGGGCTGGTCGCCGGTGATCCCTCCGAGCCCGTGAGCAGGGTCCTGCTCGCGGTCGACGCGACCGCCGCCGTCGTCGACGAAGCCCTCGCCTGGGGTGCGCAGTTGCTCCTCGTGCACCACCCGCTGCTGCTGCGCGGCGTCGATACCGTCGGCGCGCACACCCCGAAGGGCGCCCTGATCCACCGGCTCATCCGAGGCGGCTGCGCGCTGTTCACCGCCCACACCAACGCCGACCGTGCCGACCCGGGCGTGTCCGATGCGCTGGCACAGGCGCTCGGCCTGACCGGCCTGCGGCCGATCGAACCCAAGCCCGAACCGGCGGTCGACAAGTGGGTGGTCCTCGTGCCCGCCGACTCGGCCGAGACGGTGCGCGCCGCCCTGTTCGACGCCGGTGCGGGCCGGCTCGGGAACTACCGCGAGTGCTCCTGGACCACCTCCGGGACCGGACAGTTCCGTCCCGAGGCCGGGGCGGATCCGGCGGTCGGCACCGTCGGCGAACTCGAACGCCTGGCCGAGGACCGCATCGAGGTCGTGGCCCCGCGATCGGTGCGCGGCCGGGTGCTTGCTGCCCTGCGCGCGGCGCACCCGTACGAGGAACCCGCGTTCGACGTGCTCGAACTCGCCGCTCTGCCCGGCTCCCGAGGTCTCGGCCGGGTCGGAGAACTCCCGGCGCCGCAGACGCTGCGCGAGTTCACCGAGCGGGTCGCGGCCGCACTGCCGGCCACCGAGTGGGGGGTGCGCGGTGCCGGCGACCCCGACCGGATGATCCGCACCGTTGCGGTGTGCGGCGGCTCCGGCGACTCCTTCCTCGGCACCGTCGGCCGGCTCGGCGTCGATGCCTACGTCACCGCGGACCTGCGGCACCATCCCGCCGACGAGCACCTGCGCGCCGGCGGCCCCGCGCTTGTCGACGTCGCGCACTGGGCCAGCGAGTACCCGTGGTGCGCCCAGGCGAAGGGTGTGCTCGACGACGTGTTCGCCGACCGCGACGGCTGGTCGACCCGCGTCAGCGCGCTGCGCACCGATCCCTGGACCACCGCAGCCCGGTAGGTCCGGGTTCCCCGTGACCGGCCGCGCGGTACGGTAGGCAGCTACCACCCCCCTTGATCTCGTCGCCGAAAGCAGGAACCCGCCGAGTGAACGTCGAACCCGCCGTGCAGTCCAAGCTCCTGGCCCTCGCCGCTGTGGACACCGAGGTGACCCGCCTGGCGCACCGGCGCCGCACCCTGCCCGAACAGCAGGAGGTCGAGCGGCTCGAGGCGGAACGCACCGCGCGCCGGGACGCCGCCGTCGCTGTCGAGATCATCCTCGACGACCTCGACCGCGACATTCGCAAGCTCGAGGGGGAGGTCGAGGCGGTCCGCCAGCGGGAGGATCGCGACCGCAAGCTCCTCGCCGCCGGCGGAGTGGGCGCCAAGCAGCTGTCCGAACTCCAGCACGAGCTGACCAGCCTCGAACGCCGGCAGGCCCTGCTCGAGGACGAGCTGCTCGAGGTCATGGAACGCCGGGAGGCATCCAAGGCCGATCACGACCACGCCGGCGCGCGGTTGTCGAGCGTCGACGAGGAACTCGCCGACGCGGTCCGCCTGCGCGACGAGGCGCTCGCCGACATCGAGGTCGCCGAGCAGCGGTGCCTGAGCGACCGCGCGGCACTCGTGGAGGCCTTCCCGGCCGAGCTGGTCGACCAGTACGAGGCGCAGCGGACGAAGACGGGCATCGGCGCGGCCCTGCTGCAGGCGCGCCGGTGCGGCGCATGCCGCCTCGAGCTCGACCGCGGCGAGATCGCTCGCATCGCCGCCGCCGCCCCCGAGGTCCTCGTACGTTGCCCCGAGTGCAACGCGATCCTGGTGCGTACCAAGGAATCCGGGATTTGAGCCGGGTAGTTGTCGAGGCCGACGGCGGCTCGCGCGGCAACCCGGGCCCCGCCGGCTACGGTGCGGTGGTCTTCGGCGCCGACCATGAGGCGGTGCTGGCCGAGCGCAGCGCGAGCATCGGCCGCGCCACCAACAACGTGGCCGAATACCAGGGCCTGATCGCCGGATTGACCGCCGCCGCCGAACTCGGGGCCGACGAGGTCGACGTCCGGATGGATTCCAAGCTCGTCGTCGAGCAGATGTCGGGCCGATGGAAGATCAAGCACCCGGACATGATTCCGCTCGCCGCCCGCGCCCGCGAGCTGGCCCGGGGATTCTCGCGGGTCGAGTTCACCTGGGTGCCACGCGCGGAGAACGCCTACGCCGACCGGCTCGCCAACGAGGCGATGGACGCCGCCGCGTCGGTTGCTTCGGGTTCCGAATCCGTTTCTCCCACACCGGAATCGGCGGCCCCACCGGTGAAGTCGCCCGGCTGGACCGGCGCTGTCGGCACGCCCACCCGGATGCTGCTGCTGCGGCACGGGCAGACCCCGCTGTCGGTGGAGCGCCGCTACTCCGGCCGCGGCAACCCGCCGCTGACGGAACTGGGCCGTGCGCAGGCCCGCGCGGCCGCGCGTCGCATCGGCGAGCGCGGCAACGTCGCCGCGGTGGTGTCGTCGCCGCTCGGGCGGGCCCGGGAGACCGCCGATGCCGCGGCGTCGGCGCTCGGTCTGCCCGTGACGGTGCACGAGGGCCTCATCGAGACCGACTTCGGCAAGTGGGAGGGGCTGACCTTCCTCGAGGCGGCGCAGCGCGATCCCGATCTGCACCGGCGCTGGCTGGGGGACACGTCGGTGCGCCCGCCGGGTGGCGAGAGCTTCGACGAGGTCCGCGGCCGTCTCGCCACTGTCCGCGACGATCTGGTCGCGGAGTACGGCGGGGCGAACGTGCTCGTCGTCTCCCACGTCACGCCGATCAAGACACTGCTGCAGATGGCGCTCGACGCGGGGCCGTCGCTGCTGTACCGCCTGCACCTGGACCTCGCGTCGCTGAGCATCGCCGAGTTCTATCCCGACGGCGGCGCGGCCGTGCGGCTGGTCAACGACACGTCGCACCTGTAGGCGCCGTCGGCGCCGGTGTGTCTTTCGGGCTGCGCCCACCGCCCGAAGGACACACCGCCGGCAGCGTCCCGGCCGCTCACACCTGGAGTTTTCGGAGCGTGCGCAGGTTCCGCGTCGTGGTCACCGCCTTGTAGCGCGGTTTGCCGGTGTTCCGGCCGAAGGCGCTCTTGACCGTCTGCCCGCGCTCGACGTCCCAGTAGAGGACGCCGTTGCCCCGGGCGACGCGTTCGACCGCCGGGTCGAGACCCTCCGCCGTCGCCGCCAGTTCGTCCAGAACCGCGGGATCGGCGACGAACACCGCGTACGCGTGCCGGCCGTCACGCTCCTCGAACGGGTAGGCGTCGACGATCGCCGCGACGGCCGCCTGATCGTGGACGAACACGAACGCCTCGTACCCGAATCGATCACGCAGCGCCGCCTCGATCCGGGCCTTCGCTTCGGCGGTGTCGGCGGTGTCGGCATCGAACACCACGTTGCCCGAAGCGAGCACGGTGCGGACGTTGCCGAAACCGAGCCCGGCGAACACGTCCTTCAGATCCGCCATCGCGATGGTGATGCCACCGACGTTGATTCCCCGCAGCAGGGCCACATATCTCGCCATGGCGGTACCGTAGTTCGCATTCGAGACAGGTGAGGCAGTACCCTGATCGACGCGGACGAGTTGGCCGGGCGACCGCGGCTCAGGGAACCGGCACCGTGGCGGTGCCAGGCCCTGGATCGAGGAAAGTCCGGACTCCACAGAGCAGGGCGGTTGCTAACGGCAACCCGAGGTGACTCGCGGGACAGTGCCACAGAGAACAGACCGCCCACCCCTCGGGGTGGGTAAGGGTGAAACGGTGCGGTAAGAGCGCACCAGCGCCCCGGGTGACCGGGGCGGCTCGGTAAACCCCGCCCGGAGCAAGGTTGAAGGCCGCACCGATTCGTTCGGTGCGGCTGCGCAGGTGTCCGAGGGCTGCTCGCCCGAGCCTGCGGGTGAACCGCTCGAGGTACCCGGCGACGGTGTGCCCAGATGGATGGTCGCCACCCCGCCTCGGCGGGGTACAGGATCCGGCTTACAGGCCGGCTCGTCCGCCCACCCGGCTCAGATCGGGGCGACGACCAGCAGGTGCGCCCAGTAGGAGGCGGCCTCGTGCCCCAGGTAGGGGAGCAGGAAGTCGTAGAGCAGGTACGACATGCGGTGCCTTTCGAGTCGTCGAGCGGGGACCAGGGGCCGACGGTACCAGCCGCGCCGCGCGTGCGGGTTACCCCGAAACTCGGCGTCGGTTGGGGCAGACTGGGAGTCATGAGCGACGAGGGCTGGTACTACGACGTCCACACCGGAAAGGTCAGCCAGGGAAAGGACCCCAGTGCGCTGAACCGCATGGGGCCGTATCCGGACCGCGCCACCGCCGAACGGGCACTCGAGATCGCGGCCGAGCGCAACAAGGCCGCGGACGAGGCCGACGAGGAGTGGAACCGCTGAGCGGTTCCCCAGCACGGTGACGAACACCCGCATCGTCGTCGCGCCCGCGATCGACTTCGGTGCCGTCCGCGCCGAGTTCGCGCTCGACGACAGTTATCCCCTGCCCGCCGTCGCCGAGGCCGAGGCCGCGGTCGACCGCTGGTCCGCCGCGCGGGTGGACCGCACGGATCTGCCCCTGGTGACCATCGATCCGCCGGGCTCGATGGATCTCGACCAGGCGCTGCACCTCGAGCGCACCGTCGACGGCTTCGTCCTGCACTACGCGATCGCCGACGTCGCGGCCGTCGTCGCACCCGACGGCGCGCTCGACCGCGAGAGCCGGCGCCGCGGACAGACCTACTATCTGCCCGACGGGTCGGTCCCGCTGCACCCCCGGCCGTTGTCCGAGGATTCGGCCAGCCTCCTCCCCGGCCGCGTGCGTCCGGCGGCGCTGTGGCGCATCGTTCTCGACGACGCCGCCGAGCCCGTGGACGTGAGCGTGCGGCGCGCACTGGTCCGGTCCGTCGCCCGGTTCGACTACGCCGGAGTGCAGGCCGGCGTCGACGCCGGGGTCGTGCACCCGTCGATCGCGGCACTATCCGAGTTCGGCCGGCTCCGCGAGGCCGCGGCCCGCGCACGCGGCGCGATCGAACTGCGCCTGCCCGAGCAGGACGTGGTCGCCGACGGGAACGGCTGGCGGCTGACCACCCAGCCGCGCACCGAGGTCGACGACTGGAACTCCCACGTGTCGCTGCTGACCGGGATGTGTGCGGCGCGACTGATGCTCGACGCGCGGATCGGGCTGCTGCGGACCCTGCCGCCGGCCGCTCCCGAGGCCGTGGCGCAACTGCGGCGCACCGCCTCCGCCCTGGGAGTGCCGTGGCCGGACCAGGTGCCGGTGGGTACCTTCCTGGCCGGCCTCGACGTGAACCTGCCCGGCACCCTGGTGCTGATGAGCGAGGCCCCGGCGCTGCTGCGCGGCGCGTCGTACGTGGCGTTCGACGGTGCGATTCCGGAGCAGCCGGGACACGGGGCGATCGGTGCGCCGTACGCACACGTCACCGCGCCGCTGCGGCGGCTGGCCGACCGGTTCGTGACGGAGGTGTGCCTGGCGCTCTGCGCGGGCACCGACGTGCCGGACCCGGTGCGCGCCGTGCTCCCGGAGCTTCCCGAGACGATGTCCGGCTCCGACGCGCTCGCCGGGAAGGTGACCCGCGCGTGCATCGAACTCACCGAGGCGACGGTCCTCGCCCCGCACGTGGGGGAGTCGTTCGAGGCGACGGTCCTGCGTGCGGCGAACGGCCGCCGGGACGCCGAGGTGTTCGTGCCCGACGCCACCGTGATCGCCCCGTGCGCCGGCGAGCCGAAGGAGGGCAGCCGGATCCGGATCCGGCTGACGCACGCCGACCCGCAGGCCCGGAAGGTGCGGTTTGCGTACCCGGCGTGACGTCGCTGCCGGGCGGGAGCGGCGGCCGTGAACGCGTCCCGACCGCCGCGCCGGCCGCGGGGCCTGCTCGTCGGCCTCGCCGTCCTCACGACGGTGCTCGTGGTCCTGGCGGTGCTGGTGTTCCGCGTGGCACCGAGCCGGTATCTGCCCTGGGACACCGCCGACTTCCCGGACGTGGACACGTCGGCGTTGACGCTCCCGCAGGCGCGGATCGTGGAGTTGCTCGAGGACGAACACCGGACGCAGCGGGCCGGGACGTTCTACTCCGAGGGCGCCGAGGAGCCCTGGTGCGCGAACTTCGTCAGCTGGATCATGCGGGAAGCGGATCGGCCGCTGGCCAATCCGCATTCCGGGCACTGGCGGATCCCCGGCGTGTACACCCTGCAGGAGTACTACGAGTCGGTCGGACGATTCGAACCGGCCGGCGACGGGTACCGGCCGGCGGTGGGCGACGTGGTGCTGTACGAGAACGAGCTGTGGGTCGGCCAGCACACCAACATCGTCGTCGCGGTCGACGGCGACACCGCGACGACGGTCGGCGGCAACGAACTCGGCCGCATCCGCGTCCACACCGTCGACGTCACGTCCGACTCGGCGGTCGTCGGGTTCGGCCGCCTCGGGTGAGGATCAGCGGAAGCGGTCGGTCGCCTCGAGCAGGTGATGGGTGATGCCGGGCTCGTTCGCGGCGTGCCCGGCGTCGTCGACGACGACGAGTTCCGAGCCGGACCACGCCTTGTGCAGTTCCCACGCGCTCGTCGCGGGGCAGACCACGTCGTAGCGACCCTGCACGATCACGCCGGGGATGGTGCGCAGCCGTCCGGCGTCGCGCAGCAGCTGCCCCTCCTCGAGGAAGCCACGGTTGCGGAAGTAGTGGTTCTCGATGCGCGCGAACGCCAGAGCGAAACGCGGTTCCGACGTCTCCACGACCCGTTCCGGGGTGGGCAGCAGGGCGCTGGTCGCCCCCTCCCACGTCGACCACGCCACGGCGGCCCGCAGCGCGACGTCGGGGTCGGGTGAATGCAGCAGCCGGTGGTACGTGTCGACGGGATGCTCACCGTCCGGCGCCCCGGCCAGCGGCTCCAGGAAACGCTCCCACAGCTCGGGGAACAGTTGTCCGGCGCCACCGTTGTAATACCAGTCGATCTCGCTGCTGCGCAGCAGGAAGATGCCGCGCAGCACCAGCTCGGTGACCCGGTGCGGGTGGCGCTGCGCATAGGCCAGGGCCAGCGTCGACCCCCACGAGCCGCCGAACACCTGCCAGCGGCCGATCCCCAGACGTCGCCGCAGGGTCTCGATGTCGGTGAGCAGATACTCGGTGGTGTTGGCGGACAGATCCGCGCCCTCGGCGACGTGCGGCACCGACCGACCGCAGCCGCGCTGATCGAACAGCACGATCCGGTACGCCTCCGGATCGAAGAACTGCCGGTGGGCGGGCATGGTGCCGCCGCCCGGACCGCCGTGCAGGAACACCACCGGCTTGCCGGCGGGATTCCCGCTGACCTCCCAGTAGATGCGCTGGCCGTCGCCGACGTCGAGCAGGCCCTGCTCGTACGGCTCGATCGGCGGGTACGGCCGCCGCAACGGCATCAGAAGCCGACCAGCGCGGAGGCGAGGGTCGGGATCTGCAGGGCCTCGAGCGCCTGGCTGCGCACCTCCGGACACTGGGCCGAGGCGATCGTGTCGACACGGTCACGGTCCTGGGCGAGCGCCAGCATGTCGATCCCGTTGCGGGCCGCCCACTCGCCGACCAGCAGGTTCAAGCCGGGCTTGCTCATGGACGGGGTGTAGGTCCGCCAGCTCTGCAGCTGGGCCTCCATCTGCGAGCACAGCTCGGCGGCCTGGGCCTCGGTGACCCCACCGGGCAGCGCGCTCGGCTCGGCTGCCGCGCCGGTGCCGGTCGTAGGCTGCGTCGACGCGGTGGTCGAGCCGGTGGGGGCGGGCTGACCGCCGGACGCGCACCCGCCCAGGGCGGCGATCGTCGCACCGGCGACGGCAACGGCGAGCAGTGTGCGACGGGGACGAATCATGTGGGGTGCACCTCGCGGGTCGGTAAGGCCCGGGCCTACGGGTGAGCGGAACCTCCGGCCGGACCGGCCGCAGGTTCCCCTCGTCCTGCCGGATCAGAAGGAATGCTCGGGACCGGGGAACGTCCCGGCCGCCACCTCTGCAGCATATTCGGCCGCGGCGCGGCGCAGCTCGTCGCCCACGCTGCCGAACTTCTTGACGAACTTCGCGGTCTTGCCGCTGGTGTAGCCGGCCATGTCCTGCCACACGAGGACCTGGGCGTCACACTCGTTGCCGGCACCGATCCCGACCGTGGGGATGGTCAGCTTGCGGGTGACCTGGCCGGCGATGTCGGCGGGCACCATCTCCATGACCACGGAGAAGGCGCCGGCCTCCTGCACGGCGATGGCGTCGGCGATGAGCTGTTCGGCGCCGTCGCCGCGGCCCTGCACGCGGAATCCGCCGAGGCTGTTGACCGACTGCGGGGTGAACCCGACGTGGGCCTGGACGGGGATGCCGGCGGCGGCGATCGCGGCGATCTGCGCGGCGACCCGCTCGCCGCCCTCGAGCTTGACGGCGTGGGCGCCGCCCTCCTTCATGAAGCGGATGGCGGTGGCGAGAGCCTGCTCGGGCGACGCCTCGTAGGTGCCGAACGGCAGGTCGGCGATCACCAGGGCGTGCGGCGCGCCGCGCACCACGCCGCGCACCAGCGGGAGCATTTCGTCGACCGTGACCGGCACGGTGGTGTCGTAGCCGTAGACGACGTTGGCGGCGGAGTCGCCCACGAGCAGCACCGGGATGCCGGCCTCCTCGAAGATGCGGGCGCTCGAGTAGTCGTACGCCGTCAGTTCGGCCCAGCGACGGCCCTCGGCCTTCATGGCCTGCAGGTGATGGACCCGCGTCTTGCGCCGAGGGGCGGCGGACGGGGCGGAGCCGCCGTAGAGGGCAGCGGTGGATTCGGACATCAGAGGTCCCTTTCTGCCTCGAGGCCCGTGCGGGTCCCCGGGTTGGGTGATGACGGTCTCAGTCTGCCACCGGCTCCATTCGGGCAGTAGCGGCGCCGGCGGTGCGATTGGTCACATCCGCCGGATGCGGCGGCGGGCCGGACCCGAACCGGCCGCGTCGGCGCGGATGCTGCCCGTGGCACCATCGCTGGGTGTCGTCCCCTTCTCTCCGCGTCCCGGCGCGCGCCGTCGCGCTGACCGCCGCGGTGCTGCTCGCCGCCGGCTGCAGCACCACGACCGAGACCGCGCCGCCGCGGACGTCGCCGATCGGCGCCCCGGCCGGCCTCGAGCAGTTCTACGCGCAGCAGGTGCAGTGGGGGTCCTGCCGGGACTACGGCCCCGACGCCGAGCAACTGCCCCGCGGCGTGCAGTGCGCGCGGATCACGGTGCCGCTGGACTACGACGACCCGAACGGGGAGACGATCACGGTGGCGATCTCCCGCTCGCCCGCGTCCGGGCAGCGGATCGGCTCGCTGCTCGTCAATCCCGGCGGGCCGGGTGCGGCCGGGATCGGGCTCGCCACCGTTGCCGACGGCACCGAGCTGACCGACCGGTTCGACATGATCGGATTCGATCCCCGCGGCGTCGGGGCCTCCGAGCCCGCAGTGCGCTGCCGCACCGACGCCGAGGCGGACGCCGACCGCGCGTCCGACGACGGCGACATGAGCCCCGAGGGCATCACGCGGACGGAACAGCGGCACCGCGACTATGCCGGTGCCTGCGCGCAGCGCGCCGGGACCGGCCTGCTCGCCCACGTGGGCACCCGCGAGGTCGTGCGCGACATCGACGTGCTCCGCTCCGTCCTCGGCGACGAGAAACTGAACTACCTCGGGTTCTCGTACGGCACCCGGATCGGCACGCTCTATGCGGAGACCTTCCCCGACCGGGTGCGGACGATGGTGCTCGACGGTGCGCTCGACCCCGAGCAGGACCCCCTCGACGAGGTCCTGCTGCAGGCGGCCGGATTCCAGACGGCGTTCGACGCGTTTGCGGCGGACTGCGCCCGCCACGACGACTGTGCGCTCGGCACCGACCCGGCCGCGGCGGTGGGCCGGTTCCGGGCCCTGGTGGACCCGCTGATCGCGGCGCCCGCGGAGACCACGGATCCGCGCGGCCTGAGCCACCGGGACGCGATCACCGGGGTGCAGCAGGGTCTGTACTCGCCGCGGCTGTGGGGCTCGCTGCGGGCGGGGCTCGCGGCGCTGACCGAGGGCCGGGGCGACACGTTGCTGCTGCTCGCCGACCTGTACGAGGGACGCGGCGACGACGGCACCTACACCAACTCCACCGACGCCTTCAACGCGATCCGGTGCGTGGACGACCCGCCGGTGACGGACGCGGCCGTCGCGGCCGAGGCCGACCGGCTGTACCGGCAGGCCGCGCCGTTCCTCGACGACGGCCGCGCGAGCGGCGCCGCGCCGCGGGATCTGTGCGCCTTCTGGCCGGTGCCGCACACCGGTGAGCCGCACACCCCGGACGTGCCGGGCCTGCCGACCGTGCTCGTCGTCTCCACCACCGAGGATCCCGCAACGCCGTACCAGGCGGGGGTGGACCTCGCGCGGCAACTCGGCGGCGCACTCGTCACCTTCACGGGTACCCAGCACACCGTCGTGCTCGACGGCGAGGCCTGCGTCGACGACCCGGTGATCAGGTATTTCGTGACCGGGCAGGCGCCGGCGGCGGACCCGCGGTGCTGACGGCGCGACGATGTGAGCGACACGCCGGGGCCACAACCCGCGGATGTAACACGGATTTAACGCACTGTGCCTAGTCTCGGCCGTATGGATCGCCAGAAGGAGTTCGTGCTCCGCACCCTCGAAGAGCGCGACATTCGGTTCGTGCGCTTGTGGTTCACCGACGTGGTCGGAACGCTCAAGTCCGTGGCGATCGCCCCGGCCGAACTCGAAGGAGCCTTCGAGGAGGGCATCGGGTTCGACGGCTCGGCCATCGAGGGATTCTCCCGCATCTCGGAGGCCGACATGGTCGCCCGGCCGGACGCCTCGACCTTCCAGGTGCTGCCGTGGGCCGACAGCAAGGGTCAGCAGTACTCGGCCCGCATGTTCTGCGACATCACGATGCCCGACGGCACCCCCAGCTGGGCCGATCCGCGGCACGTGCTGCGCCGCCAGCTCAACAAGGCATCCGACCTCGGCTTCAGCTGCTATGTGCACCCCGAGATCGAGTTCTTCCTCGTCGAGAACGGTGAACCGGGCGCGCCGCCCGTGCCGGCCGACGACGGCGGCTACTTCGACCAGTCGGTGCACCGCTCGGCCCCGAACTTCCGCCGCCACGCCATCGACGCGCTCGAGTCGATGGGCATCTCCGTCGAGTTCAGCCACCACGAGACCGCGCCCGGTCAGCAGGAGATCGACCTGCGCTACGCCGACGCGCTGTCCATGGCCGACAACGTGATGACCTTCCGCTACGTGGTCAAGGAGATCGCGATGTCGGAGGGCGTGCGCGCGACGTTCATGCCCAAGCCGTTCCGCGAGCACGCGGGCTCGGCCATGCACACCCACATGAGCCTGTTCGAGGGCGAGAACAACGCCTTCCACGATCCCGACGATCCGCTGCAGCTCTCGGCCACCGGCAAGGCCTTCATCGCCGGGGTGCTCGAGCACGCCAACGAGATCAGTGCCGTGACCAACCAGTGGGTCAACTCCTACAAGCGCATCGTGCACGGCGGCGAGGCGCCCACCGCGGCCTGCTGGGGCCCGTCCAACCGCTCCGCTCTGGTGCGGGTGCCGATGTACACGCCGAGCAAGGCGTCCTCGCGCCGGGTGGAGATCCGCACGCCCGACTCGGCCTGCAACCCGTACCTGACGTTCGCGGTGCTCCTCGCCGCCGGCCTGCGCGGCATCGAGAAGGGCTACGAGCTCGCCCCCGAGGCCGAGGACGACGTGTGGGCGCTGACCTCCGCGGAGCGGCGCGCCATGGGGTACCGGGAGCTGCCGACCGACCTCGACATCGCCCTGCGCGAGATGGAGAAGTCGGAACTGGTGGCCGAGGCGCTCGGCGAGCACGTGTTCAACTTCTTCCTCCGCAACAAGTGGACGGAGTGGGAGAACTACCGCAGCCAGGTCACCCCGTACGAACTGGATCAGTACCTGGGCTTGTAACCCCTGCCGGCCGCGGCCGCACGAGGGCGTCGCCGCGGACCGGACGGTCGACGACGACGAAGAGGTGAGGTCCGTGCCCACTCGGGCGGTAGTGTCCCGCGCCGGAGCGACGGTGGCGGCATGGTGAGACCGCCGACGGCGCGTTCGGCGATACCGAGCGCCGGTCGGCTCGGCCTCCTCGCCCCGACCGCCCCCGACGAACTCCGGCAGCTCGGCTGGACCGACACCGACAGCACCGAACTGCTGTGGGCCCTCTCCCGCGCACCCGACGCGGACCTCGCCCTGCGCACCCTTGCCCGGCTGCACGACGCGCTCGGCGACGGCTGGGCCGAGCTCGACGCGGCGCTGCGCACCGACAAGGGGCTGCGCGGCCGGTTGTTCGGCCTGTTCGGCGGGTCGTCCGCCCTGGGCGACCACATCGTGGCCCACCCGGATCGGTGGCGTGGCCTCGCCGGGACGCTGCAGCTGCCCGACCGGCGGACCCTCACCGATCGGATGCTCGGCTACGTCGAGGCCGAACCCGAGGCCGGGACGGGAGACAACCGTCTGATCTACCGGGCGACGATCACCGGTCCGGCGGCCGTGGCTGCGCTGCGCACCGGCTATCGCGACCAGCTGGCGCTGCTCGCGGCCGCCGATCTCGCGGCCGTCGTCGAGAACGAACCGGTCCTGCCGTACCTCGAGGTGGGGCAGCGGCTCGCGGACCTCGCCGACGCGGCCCTGACGGCGGCCCTGGCGGTGGCCGTCGCCAGCGTCGTCCCGGACGGTCCCTGCCCCGTCGACCTGGCCGTCATCGCGATGGGCAAGTGCGGGGCCCGCGAGCTCAACTACGTCAGCGACGTCGACGTCGTGTTCGTCGCCGAGCCGGCCGACGCCCGCGCCGGCCGCATCGCCGGGGAGATGATGCGGATCGGCACCTCGGCGTTCTTCGAGGTCGATGCCGCGCTGCGTCCCGAGGGCAAGCGCGGCGCACTGGTCCGCACCCTGGACTCGCACGTCGCGTACTACCAGCGCTGGGCCAAGACGTGGGAGTTCCAGGCACTGCTCAAGGCCCGGCCCATGACGGGCGACCTCGACCTCGGTCGCCGCTACGTCGAGGCGCTCAGCCCCATGGTGTGGACGGCCTCCGAGCGGGAGGCGTTCGTGCCCGAGGTGCAGGCGATGCGCCGGCGCGTCGAGGAACTCGTGCCCGCCGAGCTGCGCGAGCGGGAACTCAAGCTGGGCCGGGGCAGCCTGCGCGACGTGGAGTTCGCGGTGCAGTTGCTGCAGCTGGTGCACGGCCGCGCCGACGAGGCGCTGCGCGTACCGAACACCGTGCAGGCGCTGTCCGCCCTCGCCGACGGGGGCTATGTCGGGCGCGACGACGCCGCGAACCTGCGGGCCTCCTACGAGTTCCTGCGGCTGCTCGAGCACCGCCTGCAGCTGCAGCGGCTCAAACGCACCCACACGCTGCCGCCCCCGGAGGACCGGGAGGCGATGCGCTGGCTCGCCCGCGCCGCGCACATGCGCCCCGACGGACGGCACGACGCGCTCGGGGTGCTCGAGTCGGAGATCAAGCGCAACTCGGCGCGGGTGCGCAAGCTGCACGCGAAGCTGTTCTACCGGCCTCTGCTCGAGTCGGTGGCCCGGGTGGACAAGGAGGCGCTGCGGCTGTCGCCCGACGCCGCGGTCCGGCAGCTCGCCGCGCTCGGCTACAGCGCACCGGAGAACGCGCTCGGCCACCTGACGGCACTGTCCGGCGGTGCCTCCCGCAAGGCCCGCATCCAGGCGCTGCTGCTGCCGCAACTGCTCGAGGCGCTGGGGGAGACGAGCGACCCCGACGCCGGGCTGCTCGCCTACCGCCGCCTGTCCGAGGCGCTGGTCGACCGGGTGTGGTTCCTGCGGACGCTGCGCGACGAGCCGTCCGTCGCGGACCGGCTCATGACCGTGCTCGGGTCCTCCGCCTACGTGTCCAACCTGTTGTTGCGAGCCCCGGACGTCATCCGGCTCTACGCCGACGGCGCCGGCGGGCCCCGGCTCCTCGAACCGCGGCCCGACGAGGTCGCCAAGGCCATCGTCACCTCCTCGGCCCGCTACGACGCCCCCGACAAGGCGATCAACGCGGCCCGGTCGCTGCGCCGGGCCGAACTCGCCCGCGTCGCGAGCGCCGACATCCTCGGGATGCTGGACGTACCGCAGGTGTGCCGCGCACTGTCCGCGGTGTGGGCGGCGGTGCTCGAGGCTGCCCTGGCCGCGGTGATCAAGGCGTCCGAGCAGGAGGACGGGCCGGCGCCGGCGCGGCTCGCGGTGATCGGGATGGGGCGTCTGGGCGGTGGCGAACTGGGCTACGGGTCCGACGCCGACGTGCTGTTCGTCTGCGAGCCGAACCCCGGGGCGGACGAAACCGCCGCGGTGAAGTGGGCGAACCAGGTCGCCGAGCGGGTGCGCACCCTGCTCGGCGCGCCGAGCACGGATCCGCCGCTCGAGGTCGACACCGGCCTGCGCCCCGAAGGGCGCAGCGGACCCATGGTGCGCACCCTCGCGTCCTATCAGGCGTACTACGCCCAGTGGGCGCAGACCTGGGAGGTGCAGGCGCTGCTGCGGGCCGACGCCGTCGCCGGCGACGCGGAGCTCGGACTGCAGTTCCTGCACATGATCGACGCCACCCGGTACCCGGCCGGCGGCGTGTCGGACGACGCGGTGCGCGAGATCCGGCGGATCAAGGCCCGGGTCGACTCGGAGCGGTTGCCGCGCGGTGCCGACCCCGCCACCCACACCAAGCTGGGCCGCGGTGGCCTGGCCGACATCGAGTGGACCGTGCAGCTGCTGCAGCTGCAGCACGCGCACCACATCGAGTCGCTGCACAACACCTCGACGCTGGAGACGCTCGATGCGATCGGCGCCGCAGAACTGCTCAGCAGCGCGGACGTCGCACTGCTGCGCGACGCGTGGCTCACCGCCACCCGCGCCCGCAACGCGCTCGTGCTGGTGCGCGGCAAGCGAACCGACCAGCTGCCGGGCCCGGGCAAGCTGCTGTCGGCGGTCGCCCAGGTCGCCGGCTGGTCGGGTGGTGACGCCTCCGAGTTCCTCGACCACTATCTGCGGGTCACTCGACGTGCCCGGGGGGTCGTGGAGCGGGTGTTCGGGACGTGAGGCCCCGACCTCCCGTGGAACCAGCTCAGGACTTCATCGTGACCACTGCCCCGATTCCCCCGACCGTCGACGATCTCGCCGCCGCCCTCGACGCTCTCCGCGCCCGGGTGCCGCTGGTGCAGTCGCTCACCAACGTCGTCTCCGCCAACTTCCTGACCAACGTCCTGCTCGCCGCCGGCGCGAGCAACGCCCACATCGACAACGTCCACGAGGCCGCCGGATTCGCCCGCATCGCCGGGGGCGTGCTGATCAACCTCGGCACCCCCGACGACGGGACGGCGGCGGCGTTCACCCTGGCCGCCGAGGCCGCCCGCGACGCGGGCACCCCGTGGGTGCTCGATCCCGTCGGCGTGGGGGGCCTCCCGTGGCGCACCGGCCTGGCCGCGGATCTGCTCCCGTTCCGTCCGACGGCGATCCGCGGCAACGCCTCCGAGGTCATCGCGCTGGCCGGTCTGGGTGGCGACACCCGCGGCGTCGACAGCTCCGACGACCCCGCCGCCGCGGTGCCGGCCGCGCTGGCGCTGCTGGCCCACGCCGACGCGGTGTCCGCCTCCGGTCCCGTGGACCACCTCGTCGGCCGCGACGCCGCCGGTGCGACGACCGGCCTGCGCATCGGTGGCGGCAGTGCCCTGCTCCCGCGCGTGACCTCCACCGGCTGCGCGCTCGGTGCCCTCGCTGCGGCATACCTCGCCGTCGCCCCCACGGCGCTGATCGGACTCGCCGCCGCGCACGCCCACGTGGCGGTGGCCGCGGAGATCGCCGACGGGAACGCCACGGGCCCGGGCTCCTTCGCCGTCGCGTTCCTCGACGCCCTGTACTCGGTGAACGCGGACGTCCTCCGGGTCCGTGCCCGCGTCGAGCCGTTGGACATCCCGGCGCAGGCGTGAGGGCCGATCGCCCCCGGACGTCGGGTGCCACCAGGGGGTGATTCCCCTGCGGGACTGGATAATTCGGGCAAGGCGCTCGGTGCGTGCCCGGTGAGGGTGCGGGGAACGCGTTCGTCGAGGCGGTTCCGCCGGATCGGTTGGGCGCATGCGGCACCGCCGTGCATCCCCCGGGTCGCGAGGGGCGCACGGTGGTGCGCGATGCGGTTCGCGAAGCGAGAGGTCAGCGGCAGACTACGACGAGGCCGACGCCCAACCACACCTGCCGTTCGACACGATCGAACTCGTCGTCGTCGTGGTCGTACACGTAGTCGACTTCGGTGCGATAGCCGCGATCCCGTTGTTCGGTGACGCGGCACTCGCCGGACAGATTGCCGGCGCGGTTGGTGATCCGGTACGGGATGCCTTCCGCGTCCAGGAGGGCGATCGCCTGTTGTTCGCTGAGGCCGACGACATCGGGCGCGGGTTGCGCTGCGGCGATGCCGGATCCGAGAAGGAGGGTGGCGGCGGCCGCGCACAGGGCGGCCGGGAGGGTGGTGCGCATGACAACGTCCTTTCGGGAACGATGTCGCGATGGAGTGAATCCGGTGGGGGACACCCGTTTCGCCCGGGCATGCCGGTGAGCGGGGTCCGTCAGATGTGGTCTATCGGCGCGGTCGGGAGGACGGGACCGGGCGGCGGCGCGCGGCCCCGCGGCACGGACGACGGTCCGGCCGTGGACGACAGTGCCCCGGCATGGCGGGGTACGCAAGCTTTCATCGGCAGTTCCCCAGGCGCTCCGGCCCGGAACCGGCCGGCGCCACTTCAGGGTACTCCCGGCTCCTGACAAATCCGGCAGAACTGGCAGCCTCGGCGGAACGGCTTCGGTGGCCGTGCCCTCGGCATCGGTGCCCCCGGGCATCGGTGTCCCCGGCATCGGTGTCCACGGCCCCGATCTGCCCATCGAACGGAACCGCGCACGAAGCCGGTGGCGGACCCCGGAGCGAGGGCGGACGGGCCGGTCCGCTACGGCGCATCGAGCCGGCCGGGTCCGCGTCGCCGGTGGTGCGACACCCGCCCGCTGATCACGGTGACCATTTGTCGAGTGTGTCGCGAGTCACATTTGAACATTATGATTCGCTGAAAACTTGTGTGTTGACGAAATCAATCAGTTATGTCGATTATTGCTGCACCAGTTGATGTGACTTGAGCGACGCTGCACAACACATGTCGCAGCAAAGGAACGGTGGTGTGCGATGACCGAGACCGCGGTCCGCGAAATCGAGCGTCTTCCCTACGACCTGGACGACCGGTACCGCTCCGGCTCGGGCACGGTGCTGCTCACCGGCGTCCAGGCGATCGCCCGGCAGCTCGTCGAGCAGCACGTGCGCGACATCCGCGACGGACGTCGCGTGGCCACGTTCGTCTCCGGGTACCCCGGCAGCCCCCTCGGCGGCCTCGACAAGCTGCTGCACGGCATGCCGAAGGTTCTCGCCGAGCACGACATCACCTTCGTGCCCGGCTTCAACGAGGAACTCGCCGCGACGTCCGTGTGGGGGAGTCAGGGCCGGCTCGGGGCGGGCACGCCCACCCACGATGCTGTCGTCGGTGTCTGGTACGGCAAGGGCCCCGGTCTGGACCGGGCCACCGACGCGCTGCGGCACGCCAACATGTACGGCGTCGACCCGAACGGCGGCGTGCTGCTGATGGTCGGCGACGACCCGGCATCGAAGTCGTCGACCGTGCCCGCGGTGAGCGAACGGTCCCTCGCGGCCCTCGGCATCCCGGTGCTCTTCCCCCGCAACGCCGCCGAGATCGTCTCGATGGGCCTGCACGGGGTCGCGCTGTCGCGCGCCTCGGGCTGCCTCGTCGCGCTCAAGATCGTCGCGGACGTCGCCGACGGTGCGTGGTCCGTCGACGGCTCGGTCGCGGACCTGCGCATCACGGTTCCCGAGATCGAGTGGGAGGGAATGCCGTTCGTCTACCGTCAGCGTCCGATGGCTGCGCCGAGCGACAGCGTGATCGCCGAGGCCGAGCTGTACGGGCCGCGCTGGGCGATGGTCCACGCCTACGGGAAGGCCAACGGGCTGGACGTCGTGGAGGTCGACCCCCCGCACGCCCGGATCGGGCTGGCCGCCACCGGCACCACGTTCGACGCGCTGCGGCAGGCGCTGCTCGACCTCGGGGTGACCGACGCCGACCTGCATCGCGCCGGGATCCGGCTGCTGCGCATCGGCATGCCGTACCCGATCGGCCCCGACCTGGTCCGCGAATTCGCTTCCGGCCTCGACCAACTCGTCGTCGTCGAGGACAAGACCGCGTTCGTCGAAACCCAGATCCGCGAGATCCTCTACGGCACCGACGCCCCGCCGCGCATCGTCGGCAAGAAGGACGCCGACGGCCGCCCGCTGATGCCCGTCGACGGCGAACTGACCGCCGGCCGGATCCGCGGGCCGCTGCGCCGGGTACTGCGCGGCCACGTGGACCTCGCACCCGCGCCGCTCCCGTCGCTGCCCCTGGAGGTGCTGTCGGCCAAGCGCACCCCGTACTTCTGCAGCGGCTGCCCGCACAACCGCTCCACCGCCCTGCCGGAGGGCTCGATCGGCGGCGGCGGCATCGGCTGCCACGCGCTCGTCACGATGTCCGGCCGCGCCGACAGCGCCGTCACCGGGCTGACCCAGATGGGCGGCGAGGGCGCGCAGTGGATCGGCCAGGCACCGTTCACCGACATCCCGCACATGTTCCAGAACCTCGGCGACGGAACGTATTTCCATTCCGGCCAGCTCGCCGTGCAGGCGTGCGTCGCGGCCGGGGTGAACATCACCTTCAAGCTGCTCTACAACGACGTCGTCGCGATGACCGGGGCGCAGGACGCCGAGGGCGCGTTGACGATTCCCGCGCTCACCCACAAGCTCACCACCGAGGGGGTGCGGCGGATCATCGTCTGCTCCGACGAACCGAAGCGGCACCGCAAGCGCTCCCTCGCCCGCGGCGTCACGGTCTGGCACCGCGACCGGCTCGACGAGGCGCAGCGGCTGCTGCGCGAGGTCCCGGGCGTCACCGTGCTCATCTACGACCAGCACTGCGCGGCCGATGCGCGGCGGCAGCGCAAGCGCGGCACCCTGCCCGCCCGCACCACGCGCGTGGTGATCAACGAGGCGGTGTGCGAGGGCTGCGGCGACTGCGGCGTCAAGAGCAACTGCCTGTCGGTGCAGCCGGTCGACACCGAGTTCGGGTCCAAGACCCGCATCGACCAGACGTCGTGCAACACCGACTACTCCTGCCTCGACGGGGAGTGCCCGTCGTTCGTGACGGTCGAGGTCGCGCCCGGACGCACGCCGCAGCGCCGCACCGTCCCGGTGCCCCCGGCCGTGCCCGACCCCGATCCCGGCTCCGCGGTGGGCACCCGCAACATCTTCCTCGCCGGCATCGGTGGCACCGGCATCGTCACCGTCAACCAGGTGCTCGCGACCGCCGCGCTGCGCGCCGGCTTCGACGTCGAATCCCTGGACCAGATCGGTATGAGCCAGAAGGCCGGCCCGGTGGTCTCGCACCTGCGGTTCGCCGCCGACGGTCTCGAACCCGGCAACCGGGTGACCACCGGCGGGGCGTCGTGCCTGCTGGCGCTGGACCTGCTCACCGCGGCGGATGCGAAGAACCTCGCCTACGCCGATCCTGCCACGACCGTCGCGGTGGCCTCGACGAGCCGCACCCCCACCGGGGACATGGTGTACGACAGGTCGATCCGCCACCCCGACGAACAGGAGCTGCTGTCCCGGCTGGACGCGGCGACCCGCCGGTCGGCCTCGTTCGACGCTCTCGCCGCCGCACAGGCACTGTTCGGCGACACCGCCGCCGCGAACTTCCTGATCGTCGGCGCCGCCCATCAACTCGGCGGCCTGCAGATCCCCGCCGAGTCCGTCGAGGAGGCGATCGAGATCAACGGTGTCGCGGTGGCGGCGAACATCGCGGCGTTCCGGTGGGGCCGCGTGGCGATCGCCGACCCCGGCGCGTTCGCGGCCGCAACCGAACCGGCCCGCCCGCAGCCGAAGGTCACCGTCGCCCCGGACGCCCTGTTCGCGGACACCACCCTCGACGGCGAGGTGCTGCGGCTCGTGCGGGTGCGTGCCGCCGCGCTCATCGACTTCCAGGGCGAACGCCTCGCCGCCCGCTACATCGACCGGGTGCAGTCCGTGTGGGCGGCCGAACGCCGTGTCACCGACCGCACCGACCTCAGCGAGGCCGTCGCGCGCGGGCTGTTCAAGTTCACCGCCTACAAGGACGAGTACGAGGTCGCGCGACTGCTCGTCGACCCCACGTTCCTCGACGAGGTACGCGCTCAGGTGCCCGGCGGTGAGCAGCTGACCTACCGGCTGCACCCGCCGGTCCTGCGGGCGCTCGGCCGCACCAAGAAGATCGGGTTCGGACCGAAGTCGCACGCGGCGCTGCGGATCCTGGCCAAGGGCAGGCGCCTGCGCGGCACCCGCCTCGATCCGTTCGGTTACGCGCACGTCCGGAAGGTCGAGCGCGCCCTGCTCGCGCACTACACCGCCACGGTCGATCGCCTCGCCGCCGACCTCGATGCCGCCACCTACGACCGCGCGGTGCAGGTCGCGGCTCTGCCGGACACGGTCCGCGGCTATGAGGACGTCAAGCTGCGCTCCGTCGAGCAGTACCGCGCGCGGCTCGCCGAGCTCGGCGTCGAGATCGACTTCTGAGCCGCCACCGATTCTCGACATCCCGAATACATTCTTCCGGAAAGGAACCCATCACGTGACCACCTCGACCCTCGCCCGTTCGGCCACCTCCGACGCCCCCGCCGGTGTCTTCGGCCGATCCCGGTGCCTGTCCGACCGCCCACACGAGCAGGTCGTCTTCTGTCAGGACGCCGCGACCGGCTTGCGCGCGATCGTCGCGATCCACTCCACCGCGCTCGGGCCCGCGCTCGGCGGCACCCGCTTCTACCCGTACGCCGACGAGGCCCGGGCGCTCGAGGACGTGCTGCGGCTGTCGTGGGGCATGACCTACAAGGCCGCGGTCGCGGGCGTGAACCTCGGCGGCGGCAAGGCCGTCATCCTCGGTGACCCCGCCACGGACAAGAGCGAGGCGCTGCTCGCCGCGTACGGACGGTTCGTCGAGTCCCTCGGTGGCCGCTACATCACCGCCGCCGACGTCGGTACCCACGCCGGCGACCTGGACGTGATCGGCCGCCAGACCTCGCACGCGGTGGGACGCACTCCCGCGGCCGGCGGATCCGGGGACAGCTCGCCGCTCACCGCGCTCGGCGTGTTCCAGGCGATGCGCGCCGGAGCCGAGCATGTCTGGGGAACAACGACTCTCGCCGGCCGCACCGTGGGTGTCGAGGGGCTCGGGAAGGTGGGCTACGAACTGGTGGGGCTGCTCACCGCGGACGGCGCCGACGTGGTGGTCTCGGATGTGAACCCGGTGGCTCTCGCCCGGGTGGCCGCCGAGTTCCCGGCGGCACGGGTCGCCGACGGCGTCGTCGCGGCGCCGCTGGATGTGTACGCACCGTGTGCCCTGGGGGGAACGCTGACCCCGTCGACCGCCGGGGTGCTCGGTGCGCGTCTGGTGTGCGGTGCGGCGAACAACCAGCTGGCCCGCCCGGAGGTCGAGGACATCCTGCGCGACCGCGGCATCACGTGGGTGCCGGACTACGTCGCCAACGCCGGCGGCCTGATCCAGGTCGCGGGGGAGGTCGACGGATCCGACCCGACCGTCGTCCGGTCCCGGGTGGACGCGATCTTCGACCGCACGGCCGAGATCTTCGAGATGTCGCGGACCCTGGACATCGGGCCCGGCGCGGCCGCGAACCGGGTCGCCGAGCGGCGTATCGACGCCGCCTGACGGGCGGTACGGCGAGGGGGAGGCACCGCGGTGCC
>NZ_WVTE01000258.1:0-32692 GCF_009939605.1 Rhodococcus sp. YH1
GCGAGGGACAGGACCGGGTCGAAGCCGCCTACCGCGGGAACTACGACCGGCTCACCCGGATCAAGCGGCGCTACGACCCGGACAACGTCTTCCACATCAACCAGAACATCCGGCCCGCCGCACCCGACCGGTAGCCCGGAACCGCACCTGCGCGGAGAGGAACGGGACATGCCCACCCACAGGCTGGAAACGGACTATCTGGTGATCGGCTGCGGCGCGGCCGGCATGGCGTTCGCGGACGCATTGATCACCGACTCCGACGCGGACGTCGTCATGGTGGACCGGCGGCACGCACCCGGCGGACACTGGCAGGAGGCCTACCCGTTCGTCCGGCTGCACCAGCCGTCCGCGTACTACGGCGTCAACTCACTGCCGCTCGGTACGGACACCATCGACGACGTCGGCCCGAACCGGGGCATGTACGAGCAGGCGGGCGCCCCCGAGATCTGCGCGTACTACGACCGGGTCATGCGCCGGCGTCTCCTGGCATCGGGATCCGTGCGGTACTTCCCGATGAGCGAGTACGTCGGCGGCCACCGCTTCGTCTCCCGGGTCGCCGCCGACCGGTACGAGGTGACGGTCCGGAAGGCGCTCGTCGACGCCACCTACCTCGAGCCGGCGGTCCCGGCCACGTTCGCCCCGCCGTTCGACGTCGCCCCCGCCGTCCGCTGTGTCCCCGTGAACGCGCTCGCGCGGGTCGCCGAGCCTGCCGAGCGGTACGTCGTCATCGGCGCCGGCAAGACAGCGATCGACGCATGCCTGTGGCTGCTGCAGATGGGGGTGCCACCGGACGCCGTCCGCTGGATCAAACCGCGCGAGGCCTGGCTGCGCAACCGCTGGTTCGCGCAGGGCGGCGAACTGGTCGGCAACCTGATCGACGGACTCGCCCGGCAGATGGAAGCCGCAGCGCAGGCGACGAGCACGGACGACCTGTTCGCCCGGCTCGAGGCGAGCGAACAGCTGCTGCGCGTCGACGAGCGAGTCACCCCCACCATGTACAAGGGCCCGACGGCGAGCACCGCCGAACTCGCCCAGCTCCGGCGCATCGACGACGTCGTCCGCCTCGGGCACGTCCGGCGCATCGCACGCGACGAGATCGTGCTCGACCACGGAACGATCGGTACCGGGCCCGACCACCTGCACGTGCACTGTGCCGCCCCGGGCCTGAACCCGGCCCCGGCCGTCCCGATCTTCGAGGAGGGCCGTATCACGCTGCAACCGATCCGGACCGGGCTCATCCCGTTCAACGCCGCCCTCGTCGGATTCGTGGAGGCCACCGGCCGGGACCTGGCCGAGAAGAACCGGCTCTGCCCACCGAACCGGCTACCGGACGTCCCCCTCGACTGGATCCGCGGAACGCTCGTCGAGACGAGCGCCGAGTACGCGTGGTCGAAGGAACCGGACATGGCGGACTGGCTCGAGCGTTCCCGCCTCAACACGTCCCGGGGGCTCCGGCACCGCGCCGACCGGCCCCTTGTCCGGGAAGCGACGAGGCGATTCGGCACCCACGTCCGCCCCGCCCTCGCCAACCTCACCGGACTGCTCGACGACGCCCGGCGGGCCGCGTGAGCGCCCGGCCGCCCGGCCCGCCCGGGCGGGCCGGGTTCGCGGGCCACCCCGTATGATCTGAGCGATTACGGCTACTCGCCGATCACGATCGAGACCGCTTCCGGGCGCGCACAGTACGCCCGCGAGCGGTCGGCGCTCACCATCGCGCCGCGGCCCTGGAGAGGAGCTGCTGAATCGATGTACCGCCCCGGCGGCGGGTCGAACCGACCTGCCCGAAACTACCGGCGGGTAACGTGAGTGCTGTTCGTCGTGCTGCCCGTCGGCACCGCCGACGCGAGCGCACAGGTCCCGGAAAGAGTGAGGCAGGTAATGACTGAACGCGTGCAAGTCGGTGGACTCCAGGTCGCCAAGGTGCTCTACGACTTCGTCGTCGACGAGGCGATCCCCGGCACCGGGGTGGACGCGGCCGAGTTCTGGGCCGGCGCCGACAAGGTGATCCATGACCTCGCCCCCCGCAACCGCGCCCTGCTCGCCGTGCGCGACGACCTCCAGGCGCAGATCGACACCTGGCACCGCGACCGCAAGGGCCAGCCGCACGACGCCGCTGCCTACAAGGCGTTCCTCCAGGACATCGGCTACCTCGTCCCCGAACCCGCCGACTTCCAGGTCACCACCGGCGGTGTCGACGCCGAGATCGCCACCACCGCCGGGCCGCAGCTCGTGGTGCCCGTCCTCAACGCCCGCTTCGCCCTCAACGCCTCCAACGCCCGCTGGGGCTCGCTGTACGACGCCCTCTACGGCACCGACGCCATCTCCGAAGAAGGCGGCGCCGAGAAGGGCACCGGCTACAACAAGGTCCGCGGCGACAAGGTCATCGCCTGGGCCCGCAACTTTCTCGACACCGCCGCCGCCCTCGCCACCGGATCGCACGCCGACTCCACCCGGTACTTCGTCGACGGGAAGGAGCTGAAGGTCGAACTCGGCGACGGCACCGTCACCACACTCGCCCAGCCCGAGAAGTTCGTCGGCTACCTCGGCGAGAAGGACGCCCCGACGTCCGTGCTGCTGCGCAACCACGGTCTGCACGTGGAGATCCAGATCGACCCCGAATCCCCGATCGGCAAGACCGATGCCGCCGGTGTCAAGGACGTCGTCCTCGAATCGGCCATCACCACCATCATGGACTTCGAGGACTCCGTCGCCGCCGTCGACGCCGACGACAAGGTCATCGGCTACCGCAACTGGCTCGGCCTCAACCGCGGCGACCTCGCCGAGGAGATCTCCAAGGGCGGCAAGTCCTTCACCCGCGCCCTCAACGCCGACCGCGTCTACGTCGCCCCCGACGGCTCCGACCTCACCCTGCACGGCCGGTCCCTGCTGTTCGTCCGCAACGTCGGCCACCTCATGACCAACCCCGCCGTGCTCGACTCCGAAGGCAACGAGGTCCCCGAGGGCATCCTCGACGCGCTGATCACCAGCCTCGCCGCCGTGCACGGCCTGTCCGTCGGCGAGGACACCGGGCCGCTCGCCAACAGCCGCACCGGCTCGATCTACATCGTCAAGCCCAAGCAGCACGGCCCCGAGGAAGTCGCCTTCACCACCGAACTCTTCGGCCGGGTCGAAGAGGTGCTGGGCCTGCCGGCCAACACCCTCAAGGTCGGCATCATGGACGAGGAACGCCGCACCACCGTCAACCTGAAGGCCTGCATCAAGGAGGCCAGCGAGCGCGTCGTGTTCATCAACACCGGATTCCTCGACCGCACCGGCGACGAGATCCACACCTCCATGGAGGCCGGCGCCATGGTGCGCAAGGCCGAGATGAAGAAGCAGAAGTGGATCCTCGCCTACGAGGACTGGAACGTCGACACCGGCCTGGCCACCGGCCTGCAGGGCAAAGCCCAGATCGGCAAGGGCATGTGGGCCATGACCGACCTCATGGCCGACATGCTCGAACAGAAGATCGGCCAGCCCAAGGCCGGCGCCAACACCGCCTGGGTCCCCTCGCCCACCGGCGCCACCCTGCACGCCACCCACTACCACCAGGTCGACGTGTTCGCCGTGCAGGACGAACTGAAGGGCAAGCGCCGCGCCACCGTCGACGACATCCTCACCATCCCCCTCGCCCCCAGCACCGACTGGACCGACGAGCAGAAGCGCGAGGAGCTCGACAACAACTGCCAGTCGATCCTCGGCTACGTCGTGCGCTGGATCTCCCAGGGCGTCGGCTGCTCCAAGGTGCCCGACATCCACGACGTCGCGCTCATGGAGGACCGCGCCACCCTGCGCATCTCCAGCCAGCTGCTCGCCAACTGGATCCACCACGGCATCGTCACCGCCGACGACGTCGTCGCCGCCCTGCAGCGCATGGCCCCCGTCGTCGACCGGCAGAACGCGGGCGACTCCACCTACCTGCCGATGGCCCCCGACTTCGACGGCAGCATCGCCTTCCAGGCCGCCAAGGAACTGATCCTCGAAGGCACCACGCAGCCCAGCGGCTACACCGAGCCGATCCTGCACCGCCGCCGCCTCGAGTTCAAGGCCGCCCACGGCTGCCGAGCCTGAGCCACGGCCCACGGCCCCCGATCCACCGGATCGGGGGCCGTGGCGTCTCACCGGCCGATCACTAGACTCCGGGAACGGCGGGGCAGGCACGACGACAGGCAGGAAACACGTGGGTCGACATCGCGGCACGGGCCGCGCCAGAGGCGTCAGCAAGGGCCCGATCATCGCCGTCGCCGTAGCACTCGCACTCGTCCTCGCCACCGTCGGCTGGTTCCGCCTGCGCGAACGCATCGACGAGCAGGCCACCGAAGCCGCGCAGACCTGCGTCGAAGGCGACGCGCTCCTCGACGTCGCCGCCGATCCCGCCGTCGCCCCCACACTGACCACCCTCGCCGCCCGGTGGGTCACCGACACCCGCCCCGTCGTCCGCGACCACTGCATCGACGTGCGCGTCACCCCCGTCGCCACCACCCCGGCCACGACCGCCCTCACCGCCGATCCCCGCTGGGACCCCACCCTCGGCCCCCCACCCGCACTCTGGGTCCCTTTCAGCAGCGACGCCACCGCGCGCGCGGCACAGGCCCTCGACGGCCAGACCCGCTCCCTCGCCACCTCCCCGGTCGTGCTGGCCGTCCCGGCCGAGCTCGAGCGCGCCCTCAGCACCGCCGGCACCGGATGGCGCCAGCTGCCCTCCCTCCAGTCCGACGGCAGCACCCTCGCCGGCCTGGGCCTCGACGGCTGGGCCGGCCTCCGCCTGGCCCTACCCACCGGCACCGACGCCGACGCCACCACTCCCGCCCTCGAGGCCGTCGCTGCCGCAGCCACCGACGCCGGAACCGGTCCCCTGACCGCCGAACAGGCCGCCTCCCCCGCAGCCACCTCCGCCGTCGGTGCGCTCGCGCTCGGCGCCGACGCCCTCGGAGACGGCGCCGGACCGACCACCGCCGCAGCCCTGACCACCCTCGCCGACGGGCCCGGCGCCGACGGGGCGGTGCACGCCGTACCGATCACCGAGCAACAACTGCACACGGCGGTCGCCTCGGGTGGCGCCGCCGGCCTCGTCGAATTCGTTCCCGCCGGCCCCACCCCCACCGCCGACTTCCCCGCCGCCGTGGTCGACGCCCCGTGGGTCGACGAGACCCTCTCCCGCGCCGCCGCCGAACTCGCCGGCCACCTCCGCGAACCCGACGCGGCCCGCGTCCTCGCCGACGCCGGCTTCCGAGTCGACGGCCAGCCCGTCCCCCGCACCGACGCGGTTCCCTTCCCCCGCATCGAACAGAACCTGAACCGCGCCGCCCCAGCCGTGGCCGACATCCTCCTCGACCACCGGCGCGCACCCGTCGCACCCCGCGCCACCACGATCCTCCTCGACACGTCCACGTCCATGGGAACCGTCGAGGGTGACGACACCCGTCTCGCCCACATCGCCACCGCCCTGGACCAGCACGTCTCCCGCTCGCCGGATGCCTCGACACTCGCCGTGTGGGTCTTCGCCCGCGACCTCGACGACACGACTCCGTACCGCGCCACGGTGGCGCGCGGCACCCTCACCGCAGACCAGCGCACCGCGCTGACCGCCGCCCTGACCGGTGCCGACACCACCGACGGTTCCGCCGTCTACCGGTCTCTGGCCGCCGCCTACGTCGACGCCGTCCGCAACCACACCCCCGGCAGGCCCAACTCCGTCCTCCTGATCACGGACAGTGCCAACGACGACGACACCTCCCGCCAACGCATCCTCGACCTCGTCGCCGCCGCCGGCGACCCCGATCGACCCGTCCGGATCGACGTCGTGGCGCTCGGCGACGACACGAACCGCAACACCTTGCAAACACTCGCCGACCGCACCGGCGGTGCGCTCGTCCCCGTCGCCACGACCGACGGACCCGATCTCGCCGCCGCCATCCGAAAGCTGATGTCCTGACACCGTGATCCGCCTTCTCGTCGCGGGGACGTTCCTCGCCCTCGTCACCTTCTGGCTCCACCGCCGTCTCGTCCGAGCCCCCGGCCTGCGCGGCCGCTCGGCAATCGCTGCGAACACCGCGCTCGGCGTCCTCCTCGTCGTCGCTCTGATCGGCGCGCAGAGCGGCACGTCGCTCGACCCGCGCTGGGCCCGCCCGTTCGGATTCCTCGGCTGGACCTGGCTCGGCGTCGTGCTGTACCTGGTCCTCGGCACGCTCCTGATCGGGATCGTGTGCCTCGCGGCGCGAGCGGTACGCCGTTTCCGGCGCGGCGACGCCCACCCCCCGGATCCCTCCAGGCGGCGCGCCCTGCAGATCGCGACGGGCACGCTGACCGTCGCCGCGGTCGCCGCGGTCGGCTACGGCACGGTCGAGGCCGCTCGGCCCCGGGTCGTGCACACCCGGATCCCGTTGCGCCGGCTTCCGGCCGGATTCGACGGGATGCGGGTCGCCCTCGTCACCGACCTGCACGTCGGCCCGTCCCGCGGCCGCGAATTCACCCGTCGCGCGGTGGACCTCGTCAACGCGCAGCAGCCGGACCTGATCGTTCTCGGCGGGGACCTCACCGACGGCACGATCGCGTTCGTCGGGCAGGATCTCGCTCCCCTCGCCGACCTGCGGGCTTCCCTCGGGGTCTACGGAGTCAGCGGCAACCACGAGTACTACGCCGACGACGCGCTGTCCTGGCTCGATTTCTGGGAAACCCTCGGCGTACGCACCCTCCGCAACGAACGAGTCGCCCTGGAGCGCGGCGGCGATGTCATCGATCTCGCGGGCATTCACGATTACTCGGCACCGGCCCCGAACGAAGCGGATCTCACCGCAGCGTTGCAGGGCCGCGATCCCGAGCGCTTCGTCCTCTTGGCCGCCCATCAGCCCCGGCAGGTGTTCGAGGCCCGCGACCACGGCGTCGACCTGCAATTGTCCGGCCACACGCACGGCGGACAGATGTGGCCGCTCGGATACGTCGTGCCTCTGCAACAGCCGACGGTGACGGGACTCGACCGGTTCGGCGACACTCTCGTGTACACCTCCCGCGGTACCGGCGCCTGGGGCCCGCCGGTACGGATTGCCACCCCTCCGGAAGTGGCAATCCTGGAACTGAAGACCTTCCCGGGCTGACCTTTTCGTCTGGGCTGTTTTTGTGCGGTTGTTTCGCGGTTGAGGTGACGTGGGGTGTTGTTCGGTTATTTATAGCGTTCCGTTAGGCTCGGAATACTGTCCGTAGTCTTTCGGGGGCTGGGCTACCGACACCCAGCCCCCGAAAATGCGCTCAGCTGCTGTAGGCCTCCAACGGCGGGCACGAGCACACGAGGTTCCGATCCCCGTACGCCCCGTCGATGCGGCGCACCGCGGGCCACACCTTCGCGCGGCTCTGCCCCAGCGGATACACCGCGATCTCACGGCTGTAGGGGTGGGTCCACTCCCCGACCAGGCACTGGGCGGTGTGCGGTGCGCCGCGCAGTGGGTTGTCGTCCACCGGCCACTCCCCTGCCCCGACGCGATCGATCTCGCCGCGGATGGCGATCATCGCGTCGATGAACGCGTCGAGTTCGGAGAGATCCTCGCTCTCGGTGGGTTCGACCATCAGGGTGCCCGCGACGGGGAAGCTCATGGTCGGCGCGTGGAAGCCGTAGTCCGCCAGGCGCTTGGCCACGTCGTCGACCGTGACCCCCGTATCCTTCGTCAGGGGGCGCAGATCGAGGATGCACTCGTGCGCCACCATGCCGTTCTCGCCCGTGTACAGGACGGGAAAGTACTCGTCGAGCCGGCGCGCGATGTAGTTCGCCGACGCGATCGCCGTCAGCGACGCCCGCCGCAGGCCTTGGGCCCCCATCAGCTTGATGTACGCCCACGTGATCGGGAGGATGGAGGCCGATCCGAACGGCGCCGCCGACACCGGCCCACCGCCCCCGAGACCCGGTTCGGCCGGGTGGCCGGGCAGGAACGGCACCAGGTGCGCGCGCACGCCGATCG
Organism: Rhodococcus sp. YH1; assembly: GCF_009939605.1. NCBI lineage: Bacteria > Bacillati > Actinomycetota > Actinomycetes > Mycobacteriales > Nocardiaceae > Rhodococcus > Rhodococcus sp. YH1. The sequence goes on from NZ_WVTE01000258.1 coordinate 7,950, forward strand.
GCCCCACGCCGGGGCCGCCACCACCGTGCGGGATGCAGAAGGTCTTGTGCAGGTTCAGATGACTCACGTCGCCTCCGAACTTGCCGGGACGCGCCAGACCGACGAGGGCGTTCAGGTTGGCGCCGTCGATGTACACCTGCCCGCCGGCGTCGTGCACGGCACCGCAGATGTCGGCGATCTCGTGTTCGTAGACCCCGTGGGTCGACGGGTACGTGATCATGATCGCGGCGAGACGTTCGGCGTGGTCGGAAATTTTCGCACGCAGATCGTCGAGGTCGACGTCACCGTTGGACCGGCACGCCACGACCTCGACGCGCATGCCGGCCATGACCGCGGAGGCGGCGTTGGTGCCGTGTGCACTCGACGGGATCAGGCAGGTGTCCCGATGCTCGTCACCCCGGCTCAGGTGGTAGTGGCGGATGGCGAGCAGCCCGGCGTACTCGCCCTGGCTACCCGCGTTCGGCTGCAGACTCACCGCGTCGTACCCGGTCACCGCGGCCAGCCACCCTTCCAGGTCGCCGATGAGCCGGCGGATGCCCGCGGTCTGCTCTGCAGGGGCGAAAGGATGCAGCGCCGAGAACTCGGGCCAGGTGATCGCCTCCATCTCGGTGGCGGCATTGAGCTTCATCGTGCACGAACCCAGCGGGATCATGGTGCGGTCGAGCGCAAGGTCCATGTCCGACAGGCGGCGCAGGTACCGCATCATCGCGGTCTCGGTGCGGTACCGGGTGAACGCCTCGTGCTGCAGGTACGCGCTCGTGCGCGCGAGCTGCCGCGGCACGGCGGGTGTGGCTGCGGCCGAGGTGTCCTCCGCCCCGAACGCGGCCAGGACCGCGGCCACGTCGGCGTCCCGGGTCGCTTCGTCGCACGAGATCCCCACGTGGTCCCCGTCGACGCGACGAACGTTGATGCCGGCCTCGAGAGCCGCCGCGACGACCGCGTCGGCGCGGCCGGGAACGCGGGTCAGCACGGTGTCGAAGAAGCTGTCGTGCACCACGTCGATACCGGCCGCCTTCAGCGACGCCGCGAGACGGGCGGCCTGGCCGGCCACGCGGGTCGCGATCCCGGCCAGGCCCTCGGCCCCGTGGTACGACGCGTACATGGCAGCGAGCACCGCGAGGAGAACCTGTGCGGTGCAGATGTTGCTGGTCGCCTTCTCGCGCCGGATGTGCTGCTCACGCGTCTGCAACGCCAGCCGATAGGCCGGTGCGCCGTCCGCGTCGACCGACACACCGACGAGCCGGCCCGGAAGGTTGCGGGCATGGGCGGCGTGCACGGCGAGATAGCCGGCGTGCGGCCCGCCGAACCCCATCGGCACGCCGAAGCGCTGGGTGGTGCCGAAGCACGCGTCCGCGCCCTGTTCCCCGGGCGGGGTGAGCAGAGTGAGCGCCAGCAGGTCCGCGCCCACCGCGACGAGCGCCCCACGCTCGTGCGCCGCCTCGACGAGGGGGCCCGCGTCGAACACCCGGCCGGAGGCACCCGGGATCTGCAGGACGACGCCGAAGAACTCTCCCTCGGGCAGGCCGTCGTCGACGAGGTTCGCGGTGACGATCTCGATCCCCAACGGTTCTGCCCGGGTCGCCAGGACCGCGGCGGTCTGGGCGAACAGGTCGGCGTCCACGACGACCCGCGCACTCCTGGACTTGCGGTTGGCGCGCTTGAGCAGCGTCATCGCCTCCGCGGCGGCGGTCGCCTCGTCCAGCATCGACGAGTTGGCGACCTCCATACCGGTCAGGTCCGAGACCATGGTCTGAAAGTTGAGGAGCGCTTCGAGGCGCCCCTGGCTGATCTCCGGCTGGTACGGGGTGTATGCGGTGTACCAGGCGGGATTCTCGATGATGTTGCGCAGCAGTACCGGCGGGGTCAGCGTGCCGTAGTACCCCTGGCCGATCATCGATGTCGCGACGGTGTTCCGGCCCGCGAGTTCCTGCAGCGCCGTCAGTACCTCGTGTTCCGACATCGGCGCGTCGAGCGACTCGAGTCCGTCCGCGACTCCGTCGGCCCGGGCGTCGAGGATGCCGGCGGGCACCGCCTTGACGGCCAGCTCGTCGAGGGATTCGACGCCGATGACGTCGAGAATGCGGCGCAGTCCCGCCGCGTCGGGGCCGACGTGGCGGTCGGCGAAGGTGTACGTAGCGGCGTCGGTCATCGCGACTCCCTGAGGTCGGAGGTCCGCATCCGCGCAGGGGGTCGCACGGTGCGTGTCCTCCCCCTCTGTCGCGAGCTCGCCGGGGCGAGCGCCTGAGAGATTCGGTACCGGAGCGAGCCGGCCCTTTCCCCGTGGGCGGGTGGGTGCTCCCACCGCTTTCCAGAGACGTCGGTGCCCGCACGGTCCTCGATGCCTGAGAGATTGACGGGGAGGTGCTGCTCCTTCGGCGTCCGGAACAGGTCCGGAACTCTCCCGCACGGCGGCGACGTATCACCGATTCTAGGGCACGGGGACACCCGGGCAGCACCGAGGCCGCAGGTGTTTCGTGTGACGAGCGTCTAGCCGATCCGCCGATTGACACGTTCGCGACGGCGGGAGGCCAGTTCGTCCTCGGGACGCTGCTCGATGTCGCCGCCGTCCGCCCGCTCGGCCGGGAAGTCGGCGATGCTGCCCGTCAACTCCCGCATCGCGCCGCTCACCGCGATCCCGAACACGCCCTGTCCGCCCTGCAGTAAATCGACCACCTCTTCCGGTGAGGTGCACTCGTACACGGTGGTGCCGTCGGAGAACAGGGTGATCTTCGCCAGGTCCCGCACTCCGCGTTCCCGGAGGTGGTCGACCGCTACCCTGATGTTCTGCAGGGAGATGCCCGTGTCCAGCAGACGCTTGACGATCTTCAGGACCAGGATGTCCTTGAACGAGTAGAGCCGTTGGCTGCCCGAACCCGCCGCGCCCCGGATGGACGGAACGACCAGATTCGTCCGCGCCCAGTAGTCGAGCTGACGGTAGGTGATGCCGGCGATCTGGCAGGCGATCGGCACGCGGTAGCCGACGAGCTCGTCAGGCACCGAATCGTCCGGGAACAGACCCGGCTGCATCTCGTCGGCGTCGAGAGATGCCCGTGACGGGGCCTCGCGGTCGACGGCGTCGAAGCTGAGCTGCTGTCCCTGCGGCCGATCTCCCACTGTTGTGACTCCCTCTCGCGTGCACAGGCGTGCCCCGGAACGAACGACGGGCGGATCCCCCACCCCATCCGATCGTCGAGCGCCCGCTTGACCCACCGAGTCGATCCGTAGCGATTCACTCAGCGTACGCCCCGTGCGAAAAGTTGGGCAGCAACACGCCGACCGGACAACGATCTTCCGGTCCTGTACCACTCGTCGCAGAGCGCGCCCCGGCCACCGTGACCGGGAGTCGCGACAGAACCTCGGCGATGGTCGACGATCAGCCGTCCGTCGCCTTGAAGTCGTCGGGGGACACGGATTCGAGAAACTCCTTGAACTTCTCGACCTCGTCCTCCCGCTCATCCGGCATGACGAGGCCCGCTTCCACCAGCACCGGCTCCTCCACGAAGACCGGCGCGCCGATGCGCAAGGCTACAGCGACCGCATCGGAAGGACGGGACGACACGCGCAGACCACCGTCGAAGACGAGATCGGCGTAGAACGTCCCCTCTTTGAGATCCACGATCCGGACCTCCTGGAGGGTGCGGCCGAACGCATCGACCAGATTCTTGATCAAGTCGTGCGTCAGAGGCCGGACCGGCTCGACACCCTGCTGTTCCAGCGCTATCGCCGTGGCCTCCATCTGGCCGATCCAGATCGGCAGATACCGATCACCGTCGACCTCGCGCAGCAGAAGGACAGGCTGATTCTGCGGTTGCTCGACCCGAATCCCCACTACTCGCATCTCGCTCATCGAGCCGCCTCCCATCCCTGCTGTGCGTCGGTGGCGAACCGTCCGCCGATATCCCCCTGAATTCTAGTGCCAACGAGCCGCCGTCGTCAGAGTCGTTGCCACCGCTGCCACACTCACCGATCGAGAGCGCCCCGAACGGCCGCCTTGACGAGGCACGTGTGCATCGTCAACGACAACGCCGCCAATTCCCGCACCATTTCCTCGGCCCGGGCGCGCGCCCCGACGTCCCGGCCCTTCGCGACCGGACCGGCGATCTGCGCCACCAGGCCCGCCTCCCGGTCGGCCGCGAGCTTGAAGGCACGCAGGTGCCGGACCTCGAGGCCGAACTCGGACATGGCCTTGGCGGTGCGAGCCAGCAGCACCGCATCCTCGTCGAAGAAGCCGGCCGCGCCGGGCACGATGAGCCCGGCGCGGATCAGCTCCGTGAGGAAGGACGATTCGATGCCCGCCTGCCGGCACAGGTCCTCCCGGCCGACCCGCACCTCCCGGTCCGTGCGCAGATCCTCCGGCGACACCTCGCCCGGCGCCACCGCCAGGGGCCGGGGCCGCTTCGGGCGGCTCTCCACCGAGCCCACCGTCGCGACACCACGGTCGATCGCCTCGAGCTGTTCCTTGATCACCTTCAGCGGCAGGTACTGGTCCCGCTGCGCGGTCAGCACGTACCGCAGGCGCTCGCAGTCCGCGATCGAGAAACGTCGATAACCCGACGGGGTGCGTTCCGGACTGATCAGTCCCTCGGATTCGAGGAAGCGGATCTTCGAGATCGTCACGTCCGGAAACTCGGGACGGAGCCGATCGAGCACGGACCCGATCGACATTCCCCCCGGTGACGGCTGGCGGGCAGCGGTCATCAGCTACCCGTGCCCTGCGAACCCCGCGGGCCGGTGAGGAACACCAGCCGGAACTTTCCGATCTGCACCTCGTCGCCGTTCGCGAGAACCGCCGAGTCCACCGGCTCGCGGTTGACGTAGGTGCCGTTCAGGCTTCCCACATCGACGACCTGGAACTCGCCCTCGTCCTGACGGAACTCGGCGTGCCGGCGGCTCACCGTCACGTCGTCGAGGAAGATGTCGCTGTCCGGGTGACGCCCGGCCGACGTCGTCGGCTGATCGAGCAGGAAACGCGACCCGGCGTTCGGGCCGCGCTTGACGACGAGCAGCGCCGATCCTGTGGGAAGCCCCTCGACCCCCGAGACGGGGGCCTCGGTCGTCCCCGTGCCCGCGCCGGTGGTATCGAGTTCGTTCAGGAAGTCGGCACGAAACACCGAAGTGGTTTCCGCAGGGGTTTCCTCGTAGCCCGCGTTGCCGTTCTCGCTCACCGTATCTCCTTATCCGTTCGACCCTTCGGGATCGCTCCCCCTGGGCCGCAGTTTCGTTCAGCCACGATCACTTCCGGTACGGACCCGCGCCCCGACCCGGCACACGCCTACCGTTGACCGTACCCTGCGCAACGTCCTTCGTGCAGGCAGACGCGGTCCCGGCCGGACGCGGCGTCAGTTCTGCGTGATCGCGCGGTACCCGTCCGCGTCGAGCGTGCTCGCCAGAGCGGCGTCGAGCTCGTCCTTGCTGCCGACCTCGAGGTCCACCAACCAGCCGGCCTCGTACGGATCGCTGTTGACGAGCTCGGGATTGGCATCCAGATCCGGGTTCACCCCAACGACTTTCGCCGTGAGCGGCGCGAACACGTCGGAAACGCTCTTGGTCGACTCCACCTCGCCGAACGAGTCGCCCGCGGTGATCTCCGCTCCCGTCTCCGGCAATTGCACGAAGACGACGTCGCCGAGCTGTGACTGGGCGTAGTCCGTGATGCCGACGCGCGCAGTCGCGTCACCGGTTCGGCGAACCCACTCGTGCTCCGCCGTGTAACGCAGATCGGCGGGTGTTCGGAACTCACTCACGACAGGTCCTTTCGGGCAGCGACATTCGCGTGGAACGCCGGGTTCAATTACCGGGCTGAGAGTATTGTCGCGGCTCGATCTCCCGCAAGGCGGGTACCTCGACCTGCGGCGACTGTTCGATCTGTACCGACCCGCCCGCGCGCGCCACCGTGTCGACCACGCCGCCGGGGATGTTCAGAGCCGCCGCCAGCGTGGGCGCGTCCCCGATCGCGGCGACGGCGTAGGGCGCTGCGATCGATCGATCGTCGACGACCAGCGCACCGGCGGTGCCGCCCACCCAGGAGTCCACGCCGATACGGACGGCGGGGCCGCCGGTTCCGGCGACCTGGACGGCCTCCGCCCCCGCGGCGCGCAGCTCCTGGATCGTGTCGAGGAGGACTTCCGGTCCCACGCCGCGCCGAGGGTCGGCAATGGTCAAGATCACTCCCGGACCGGCCGCCGGGGCGGTACCCACCTGGATCTCCAGGGCCGAGAGGCGCTGCTGCGCCTCCGCGAGTGCGGCTTCGGAGCCGTTCCGTTCCAGGCTGGCCAGCGTCTGTTCCAGTGTGGTGATCTCCTGCCGCAGCTCCGCTTCGCGGCGGTTGAGGTTGTCGAGCACCACCAGCAGGTCGGCCGGCCGAGCGGAGTCGAGCGCGTCGCCCGAACCGGTGTTCCTGACCTGCGTGGCGATTCCCACGCCCAGCACCACCATGAGCAGCGCCGCCAGGGCGGAGAAGACGATCCGCGAGCGGCGCGCCGCGCCGCTCTCGGCCGGTTCGTGCCATTCGTGCTTGCCCTCATGCATCCGGCTACGCCCCGAACAGTCTGCGTCGCAGCGCGGATGCATTGCCGAAGATCCGGATACCGAGGACCACGACGACCGCGGTGGAGAGCTGGGTGCCCACCCCGAGCTGGTCGCCGAGCCAGACGATCAGTGCGGCGACGAGCACGTTGAAGGTGAAGGAGACGACGAACACCTTGGCGTCGAAGATCTCGTCCAGATAGGCGCGTAGTCCCCCGAAGACCGCGTCGAGCGCGGCGACCACCGCGATGGGCAGGTAGGGCTGGACCACGTCGGGAACCTGGGGGCTGAAGATCACACCCACGGCGATGCCCACGCCGAGGGCCAGCACCGCATAGAGGGCGTATCCGCGCTTGGTCGCCACAGTCTTCACCGCTCTCCCGTTTCCCGTGCCGATGCGACGTCGCGTACCGAGGCGCCCGGCAACGCGAGGTCCGTCGCCTCCGTGATGGTGAAACCTACCCCGTACAGCTGTTGCACCCCCGACATACGCAGGTAGGCGTCGCTGACGACGAAGCCGGTCTGCAGTTCGGCCGGTGACCCGACGGCGGCGACCGTGTAGGGCGAGAAGACCGGCTGGTTGTCCACGAGCATCGCTCCCCCGGCCTGCCGGACGGTGACACCGGGACCGACCCGTACCCCGTTGATCGCGACGGCCTCGGCCCCGCCGGCCCAGAGGGCGTTGACGACCGACTGCAGGTCGCGGTCGAGGATCACCGAGGTGCTGCGGGCGCGGTCCTTCTCCGCGGAGTCCGTCAGGTCGGGACGCGAGGTCGGATCGGCGAGGGTGACTGTGATGCCGGGGCCGCGCACGGGAGCCGCGGCGGCGGCCTCCTCGGCTCGGGCGAGCCGGTCGAGCACCGCCGCACCCTGTTCGTCGTCGGCGAGCACCTCGATGCGGCGCTGTTCCACCTGGGTGGCCACGTCGTCGCGGGTGGCCGCGAGTACGTCGTTGCGGTCCTCGGCGGTGCGGACGGTGGCGAGGATCTCGTTGCGTGCCTGGTCGGTACCGGATTCCCGCTCGATGTTCTGGGCGTAGGCCACTCCGAGGACGAGTCCGGCGAGCAGGCCACCGAGGACCAGCCAGAGCCCGATGCCGACCCGGGTGGGCCGGGCGTGGCCGGCGGCGCGGTCGTGCGCCGCGGCCGCGTAGCCGGGGTCGAGGTGGTCCTCGAGAAGCGCCTTGAGCAGCGACGGCACGGGGTTGCGGCGGATCTGCTCCCAGTTGCGGCTCATTCGGTGGCAGGCCCTCCCGGGGTGGGTACCGCACGGGCCGTCCGCACCGCCTGCGACAGGTAGAGCACGCCCGTCCACACGTAGAGGGCAGTACCCCAGAGGAGGGCGGCCCACCCCGCGGGCGCGAGGACGCCGGCCGCGGCGGGAAGCGCTTCCGCGGCCAGCAGGAGCGGCAACGCGAACATCAGCAGGAAGGTGGCGCCCTTACCCAGGTACAGCACCTCCGGGGGCGGCAGGCCACGGCGACGGTAGACGGCCAGGGTCGGAGCGAGGACCAGCTCCCGGCCGATCAGAACCACGGCGATCCACCACGGCACTATGCCGCGGGCCACCAGGGCGAGGAGGGTGGTGACGACGTAGAGGCGGTCGACGAGCGGATCCAGCACCGCGCCGAGCCGCGAGGCCTGGTCGAGCAGCCGCGCGAGTTTGCCGTCGGCCCAGTCGGTGATTCCGCTGAGCATGAGGACCGCAAGCGCCCATCCGTCGGCGTGCCGAACGAGGACCAGATAGAGGAAGATCGGGATGCCGACCAGGCGGACGACGCTCAACACGTTGGGGACGGTGACGATGCGGTCGGATCGAGCCGGCGCACCGGCCGTCGTCGCGTCGTTCATCGTCCGTCCTGTCGTTCGGGTGGGGTCGGTTCCGACAGCCTTGCACACGCCTCGTCGCCGCCGGCCGGCCGACTCGTCACCTCCACGCGAACACGGGCTGTTCCAGGTCGTCGATGCGGGTGCTGCGACGGTGGAGCACGACTTCCCGGAACTGGTACACTACCGCCGCGGTGGGGGCGTGGACGAGATGCCCCCGGAACGGCCACTGGATCACCGGCTTGTCCGATTCCGGTATGGCAACGAACCGGGGTTCGCTGTCGAGCTCGGATGCGGTGACGGCATAGAGTGCGGCCACCTCGTCGGGGTTGGGCACGAGATCGTCGATCGCGGCATCCGCCCAGACGACGTACGGGGAGATGACGTAACCCGAGCGGGTGATGTAGTCGTCGAGGCGGCCGAGAATGCCGCCGGGGTCGGTGCGCAGGCCGAGTTCCTCGTGCAGCTCGCGCAGCCCGGCCACCTCGGGTGTCTCCCCGTCGTCGAGACGTCCGCCCGGCAGGGCGAACTGGCCGGGGTGCGCTCGCAGACGGGTCGGGCGGCGGGTGAGCGGCACGACAGGGTTGCCGTGCCCGTCGTCGAGTACGGCGACGACCACCGCCGCGTGGCGCCGGCCTTCCAGCGGCAGGGAGCGGGGTTCGAACGCGGCGAGCGCCGACCCGATCTCGGTCGGGTCCAAGGGGTTCGGGACGGTCATTGCGTCGACATTAGGGGGTGGGGACTGCGATTCTGCGCATGGATCGCCGAATCGGTCCGCCCCGTGGGTCCACCCGGTGCATAGTTGTCCGAGGAAACGAACGGATCCCAGGGGTACACGAGGACGTGAGCATGCAGCGCACCACCCGACCGATGGCCGAGGTCCGCCGGGGAGTCGCGGACCGGGTGGTGGGCCGGGCCCGGGAAACCGACCTCCTGCTCGCTGCCATCGGCGCGGGGCGCGACGTGCTGCTCGAGGGGCCACCGGGCACCAGCAAGTCCACCCTGCTCGGCGCCATCACCGCCGAGCTCGGCAGTCCGCTGATGTTCGTCGAGGGGAACGCCGATCTCACGCCGGCACGCCTGGTCGGCTATCACGATCCGGCACGGGTGCTGTCGGAGGGCTACCACGAGGACAACTTCGTACCCGGCCCGCTGGTGGCGGCGATGCGGGCCGGCGGGGTGCTCTACCTCGAAGAGTTCAACCGCTCGCCCGAGGACACACTGAACAGCCTGCTGACCGCGATGGCGGAGCGGCGGATCACGGTGCCGCGGGTGGGCACGGTCGAGGCCGATCCGGCGTTCCGCGTGGTGGCCTCGATGAACCCGTTCGACAACATCGGCACCGTCCGGTTGTCGATGAGCGTGCACGACCGGTTCTGCCGGCTGGCGGTGGACTATCAGGACACGCAGGCCGAACGTGAGATCGTCGTCCGGCGCACCGGGTGCGGGTCGGCGCGGCTCGTCGCCGACTCGGTAGCCCTCACCCGCGCCACGCGCGGGCACCCTGACCTGCGCGGCGGGTCCAGCGTCCGCGGCGCGATCGACCTGACGCTCGTCGCGATGCAGCTGATCGACATGCGGGACGTGCGCGGCGAGCTGCCGGACTCGGCCGACCCGCCGCGCGATCTGCCGCCGGACTACACCGGCGCCGTGCTCGACGCCCTGCTGGTGGCTTTGTCCGGGCGGATCGCGGTGGACGAGGTCGCCGAGACCACACCCGAGGCGGTGTTGCGGGAGATCTGGCAGGACCACTTCCTCCTTCGCCCCAGCTCCGCGGCCCCCGGTTGAAGAGCCGTCCCCGCGGACGGCCCCGTGCACCGGCGCGCCCAGCGTCACTCCACCGGTCGGGGAAAGCCTTTCCGGCGCAAGCCGAAGCAGCTGTCGACGGCCCCGACGCTGTACGAGAACCGAGGCAGCGGCCAGGGTTTGGCGATGGTCGGCGGTCCGCATCGTCAGGGGCGCAGCCCCGGAACGGGTCCCGGTGCGGGTCCCGGGATGACCGACGAGCCGGCCGAGGTGCTGACACTGGGCGAACTCGATGCGTCGGGCCCTGCCGGCAACGCCGAGGTCCGACGCCGAGCCCGCGAGATCGCTGCGCGCCTGTCCGTGCCGCGCCCGCGGCACCGTCGCCTGCCTCGGCGGGGCGTCGGCAGACTGCGAACCCTGCCGTATCAGGACGGCGCCGAGGAACTCGATCTCGACCGCACCGTCGAAGTGCTCGCGGAGGACCCGCTCGCGCGGTCGACCGATCTGGTGATGCGGGACCGGATCCGCGACCGCCGGAAGGTGGTGCTGGTCGTCGACATCTCCGGGTCGATGCGCGGCGAACGCATCCGCACCGCCGCGGCCGCGGTGGGTGCCGTGGCCGGCGAGCTCGGCCACGACGATCTGGCGGTGGTGGCGTTCTGGTCCGAAGCCGCCGTGCTCAGCGCTCTCGGTGAGCCGGTCTCCCCGGCCCGGCTCGTGGACCTGCTGCTCCGGATCCCGAGCGAGGGTCTGACGAACGTCGGCTTCGCGCTCGAGGTGGCGGCGCGTCAGCTCCGGGACGTACCCGCCGACGAGGGACGGGTGCTGTTGCTGTCCGATTGTGTGCACAATGCCGGGCCCGATCCGCGGACCGCCGCCTCCCGGCTCCCTCGGCTCGACGTGCTCGCCGACATCTCCGGCGAACACGATCTGCTCACCGCCCGCGATCTCGCTCATGCCGGCCGTGGGCTGGCCCTGCCGATCCGGGGCCACCGCGACGTCGCTGCGGCCATCTCCCGCGCGTTCGGCGCCTGACTGTGCGCGGTTTCTCTTTGGGGGGCTTTGTGAGAAGCGTGGAGTCGTGATGAATTTCGGAAAATATTTCTGTTCCGTACTGGTCGGATTATGCAAGCCGGACTTGGGTGCGCCGAGCGGTCTTTTTCTTGAAATTATTGTGTTCCGTTTGCTTCGAATTCGGATGCGGCGGTGTCAGCGGGGGCCCGCGCCCCTCCCCTCTCGTGCCCGAGGGGGCACCGCTCGGAACGGGCGGGAGAACCGCGCCGTCGTGGCTCGCTCATCGCGCCCGGTCCACGTCCACGCACAGGATCGCCGAGTCGCTCAGGGGCTTCCCAGGTACAACCGCCCGGCATGCTCGACGACGCCCGTCACCTCGCCGAAGGGCACATCCCGGCACCCGAAGTCGTGCAGCAGGCGGCCGTCCTCCCCCACCCCAGCACCCAGGTCGTGCGAGCGGGACGAGCCAGTCGCGCCACCGGCAGCCGCCACAACGCCCGGCGTACCACGGGTCAGCTGCCTCCGAGCCGGTCGAGGACACCATTGCGGGGCGCAACCATCGCCACCCACAGCCGGCCGCCGCGCGCCCGGGAGACGTTGTCCGGCATTCCCGGAAGGTTCGTCATCAGCGACCGCGGGGCGTGGGGGCACGGACCGGCAGTCCGGTCAGGCAGTAACCGCCGGTTTCGGCGAACAGGACAGTGGATTCGTCCTCCGTGAGAGTGATGCCATTCGGGAAGTGGAGCCGGTCGAGTACGACTGGGACCGAACCGTCCGGGTCACGGCGCAGCAGCCGGCCGCTGCCGCGGTGCTCGGGCAGGGCGCCCACGTAGTGGTCCAGACCGTGGCGGGTGTGGACCGGGTGGGCCCCGCGCCGCCCGCGTTCAGCTCTCCAGGCGCTTCTTCAGACCGGTGAGCGTACTGTCGACCAGGCCCTTGATCACCCGATTCCGCAGGAAACCGGGCAGCGGCAGGTTGTGGTGGATGGTCAGCTCGTACGTGACGGAGGTGCTGGCCGGACCGACCGCGTCGAGTTGGTAGCGCCCTTCCTGCCCGGTCTGCAGGCGTCCTTGGAGCATCGACCAGCTCATGCCGTCGTCGCGGTGCCGGTAGGTCAGGGTGTAGCTGTCGGTACCGACGGTGGCCGACGCCTTGAACCGGGCGGTGCGCGGCAATCCGGTCTCCTCGTCGACCTCGAGCACCTCGGCCTCGAGGATCTCGGGGATCCACTCGGTCTGGCTCTCGAGGTCACGGATGGTCGCGAGCACGGTGCCCAAGGGCGCCTCGACCTGGACGGTCTTGGTGGCGCTGTCAGTGGGCATGCTCGCCGTCCCCGTAGTAGCCGAGCCGGAGCAGGGTGGTGATCTCGCTGATCAGCGGCATCCGCGGGTTGGTGCGGTTGCTCAGGTCCTGGAACGCGGTCATCGCCAGCTCCCGCAGGGCGGCGAGGAACTCGTCCTCCGCGATGCCGATCTCCTTCAGGGTGCGCGGCACCCCCATGCGGCGGAGCAGGACCTCGACACCCTGGAAGAGCCGGCGGCGGCTCTCCTCGGGTTCGTGCCCCCCGAAGACGATCCGCCCGAGCTGAGCGTACTTCTCGGGCGCGACGTACGCGGAGTAGCCCGGGGCCGGCATGAACTTGGTCGGCAGGCTGGCGTTGTAGCGCAGGGTGTGGGGCAGGAACACGCCGTTCACCCGGCCGTGGGCGATGCCGAACCTGGCGCCGACGGAGTGCGCGAGGGCGTGGTTCGTGCCGACGAAGGCGTTCGAGAAGGCGAGTCCGGCAAGAGTGGCGGCATTGGACATGTCGGTGCGGGCGGACAGATCGTTCGGGTCGTCGTACACCCGCGGCAGCGCCTCGAAGATCAGGCGCGCGGCCTGGACACAGAACGCATCGGTGTAGGGCGAGGCGAAGATGGAGGCTACCGCTTCCAGCGCGTGGGTCAGCGCGTCGATGCCGGTGTCGACGGTCAGGGTGCGCGGCATCGAGAGGGTGAGCATCGGGTCCACCACCGCCATATCCGGAACCAGCGAGTAGTCGACGAGGGTCTCCTTGCGGCCGGCGACGGTGAGGACGGCCGCGGGTGAGACCTCCGATCCGGTGCCGGCGGTCGTGGGGATTGCCACCAGCCGCAGCTTGTGTGGATCCTGCGGGTACTCCGCCATGCGCTTGCGGGGGTCGAGGAACGGCAGCGTCAGCTCCGCGAGATCCTTCTCCGGGTGTTCGTAGAACAACCGGATCGCTTTCGCCGCGTCGATCACCGACCCACCGCCGATGGCGATGAGCAGGTCCGGCGGGTACCCCTCGAGCAGCGCAACGCCGCGGCGGATGGTGGCCTCGTCCGGTTCCGGTTCGACCTCGCTGAACACCTTGATGTGCTCCGCGCGCAGGTGGGCGCGGAGCTCGTCGACGACTCCCCGCTGTTCGCTCAACGCGTCGGTGACGACCACAACGCTCGTACACGGGACCTCGCGGAGGTTCTCGAGGGCACCGGCATTGAAGTAGGTGTTGGAGGGCACGCGGAACCACTGCGGCGGGGTGCGCCGGTGCGCGACGGTCTTGATGTTGAGCAGCTGCTGGTAGTTGACGTTCTCGGTGGTGCTCGATCCGCCCCAAGTGCCGCAACCCAGGGAGAAGGTGGGGGTGAGGTTGTTGTAGATCCCGCCGAGCGCGCCGACCGCGGTGGGGGCGTTGACGAGGATCCGTCCGGTGCGCACGGCCAGACCGTAGGCGTCGATGACCGCCGGATCGGTGGCGTAGATGGCGGAGGTGTGGCCGAGGCCGCCGTGTTCGGTGACGAGCACGGCGGCGTCGATGCCGTGCTGGACGTCGCGGGCGCGCACGAGACCGAGGACGGGCATCAGCTTCTCCTGCACCAGAGGGTGCGCGGCGAGCTGGTCGAGGTCGGAGGGCAACGGCGCCAGGAGCACCTTGACCGCTGGATCCACGGTGAAGCCCGCGCGGGCGGCCAGTTCGGGAGCCTGCTGGCCGAGAGCGGCGAGGTTGACCTTGTCGCCGCAGCCGAAGGCGAATTCGGCCACCGCGGCGGCCTGCTCGTCCGTGAGTACGTGCGCCCCCATCCGCTCGAACTCGGCGACGGTGGCGTCGTAGATCTCGTCGTCGATGATGCAGGTCTGTTCGGCGGGGCAGATCACGGAGGCATCGAAGGTCTTCGAGATGAGGATGTCGACGACGGCGCCCTTGATGTCGGCCGTGCGGTGCAGATAGATGGGGGCGTTGCCGGGTCCCACGCCGAGCGCGGGTTTGCCGGCCGCGTTGGCGAGGGAGACGATCTTCTGCCCGCCGGTGACCCAGATGAAGTCGACCCGAGGATGCTTGAACAGGTAGTGGGTGACCTCGTGGGCGGCGTCGGGAATGACCTGCAGCGCGCCGGGGGGCATACCGGCCGCTTCGGCTGCCGCACGCAGGATCTCGACCGTGCGTTCGCACGACCGCACGGCGAAGGGCGAGGGCCGGAAGATGACGGCGTTGCGGGTCTTTGCCGCGACGATCGCCTTGTACAGCACCGTGGAGGTGGGGTTGGTGACCGGGGTGATCGCCAGGACCACGCCGATGGGTTCGGCGACGCGGACGATGCTGCGCTCGACGTCCTCCTCGATCACGCCCACGGACTTCTTGTCCTTGAGGTAGTCGTAGAGGAACTCGGTGGCCACGTAGTTCTTGACGACCTTGTCCTCGAAGACGCCGAATCCGGTCTCCTCGATCGCCACCGATGCCAGTTCCGCGGCCGCCCGGATGCCGGCCTGCGCCATGGCTTCGACGATCGCGTCGACCTGTTGCTGGTCGAGGGTGCGGAACTCGGCCGCCGCGGTGGTCGCCGTGTCGACGACCGCGTCGATCTGCTCGTGCCGGACCGGGCCGGTGTCGACGGCGGGAGTCGCCTCCGCCGTGGCGGCGTCGCCGGTGCTGTTGGTGGCCTGGGATTCGGTGCCGATCCGGGTTTCGGTCATGTTGTCTCCTCGGACTGGAGATGCCCGTCGCGCCTCGGTGTGGCCGCGGCTCCTGTTCGCGACAGTACTCGCGGCTCGAGGTGTTGACTGCGGTCTTTGGACCCTGACCGTGGGCCTTTCGCGGAGCTGCCGCTGCCGCACCCTGGGCGGCTGGTTCCGGGGTGGGCCGGAGCAGCACGGCAGTCCTGGAACCGGGCCGCGGAGGGTGGCCCGCACGCGAACGAGGCGGTCCCGGTGAATTCGGGACCGCCTCGTCGTGGGTCGGGCTGACAGGATTTGAACCTGCGACCACTTGACCCCCAGTCAAGTGCGCTACCAAGCTGCGCCACAGCCCGTCCGCGCTCTCGTCGAGCGCTCGTTGAGATTACAACAGGGACGGACCGATTCACCAATCGCCTGGTCAGGACCGTTTCGGGTGCTACTTGCCGCGGCGGTCCCGTTTCTCGCGCACGCGCACGGAGATCCGCACCGGGCTGCCCTCGAAGCCGAACTCCTCGCGCAGCCGCCGCTCGAGGAATCGGCGGTAGCCGGCCTCGAGGAAGCCGGTGGTGAACAGCACGAACGTCGGCGGCCGGGTGCCGGCCTGGGTGGCGAACAGTACCCGCGGCAGGCGGCCGCCGCGCATCGGCGGCGGAGTCGCGGCGACGACCTCCTTGAGCCAGGTGTTGAGCCGGCCGGTGGAGATGCGCTTGTCCCAGGACTCGAGGGCGGTCTCCATGGCCGGCACGAGCTTCTGCACGGCCCGGCCGGTCTTGGCGGAGATGTTGACGCGCGCCGCCCACGGCACGCGCAGCAGATCGCGTTCGATCTCCCGGCTCAGCTCGTAGCGGCGATCCTCGTCGACGAGGTCCCACTTGTTGAAGGCGATGACGAGGGCGCGGCCCGCGTCGGCGACCATCGAGATCACCCGTTGGTCCTGCTCGGTGATGGGCTCGGAGGCGTCGATCAGCAGCACCGCCACCTCCGCGGCCTCGATGGCGCCGCGGGTGCGCAGCGAGGCGTAGAACTCGGCCCCGGAGGCGGTGTTGACGCGCTTGCGCAGGCCGGCGGTGTCGACGAACCGCCAGGTCTTTCCGCCGAGCTCGACGAGGGAGTCCACCGGGTCGACCGTCGTGCCGGCGACGTTGTGCACCACCGACCTTTCGTCGCCGGCCAGCTTGTTGAGCAGGCTGGACTTGCCGACGTTGGGCTTGCCGACCAGCGCGACACGACGCGGGCCTCCCCCGCCGGTGCCTTCGCGCGGGGTCTGCGGCAGCACCGAGAGCAGCTCGTCGAGCAGGTCCCCGGTGCCGCGACCGTGGGTGGCCGACACCGAGTACGGCTGCCCCAGGCCCAGCGACCACAGGGCGGCCGCTTCGGACTCGACGCGGTCGTCGTCGACCTTGTTCGCGACGAGCAGCACCGGCGTCTTGGAGCGGCGCAGGACCCTGGCGACCGCCTCGTCGACGGCGGTGGCGCCGACGGTCGCGTCGACGACGATCAGGATCGCGTCGGCTGTGCGCATCGCAATCTCCGCCTGCCGCGCGACGGACTGTTGCAGGCCCTTCGCGTCGGGCTCCCAGCCGCCGGTGTCCTGCACCATGAATCGGCGGCCGTTCCAGTTGGCCTCGTACGAGACGCGGTCGCGGGTCACGCCCGGCACGTCCTCGACGACCGCTTCGCGGCGGCCGATGATGCGGTTGACCAGGGTCGACTTGCCGACGTTGGGTCGTCCGACCACGGCGACGGTCGGCACGGGCACGAACTCCTCGAGTTCGTCGTCCCCGACGAGCTCGAGGTCCCAGTCCGCTTCCTCCGACCAGGTGCCGTCGCCGGCGAATTCCGTCACATCCTCGCTCACAGGGTCGCTCCCGTCTGCTCGGCGACCACGGCGGCGAGCGCGGCGATCACTTCGTCGATGTCCATGTCGCTCGTGTCGACGACGACCGCGTCGTCCGCCGCGCGCAGCGGGGAGACCGCGCGGGTGGAGTCGAGGTGGTCGCGGCGCTGCACCGCGGCGAGCACCGCCTCGTAGTCGTCGCCGCGGCCTTCGGCGATGTTCTGCCGGTTGCGCCGCTGTGCCCGGGCCTCGGCGGAGGCGGTGAGGTAGATCTTCACATCCGCGTCGGGGAACACGACGGTGCCGATGTCGCGCCCCTCGACGACGATGTGCCCGGCGTCGCGGCCGATGCTCTGCTGCGCTGCGACGAGGGCCCGACGCACCGCGGGGACGGCGGAAACGGCGGAGACGGCGCCGGTGACCTCGCCGCCGCGGATGATCTCGCGGACGTCCTCCCCGGCGAGCCGGATGTCCTCGACTTCCGGGTCGGTGCCGATCGACCAGGGCAGGGACGCGGTGGCGGCGGCGATGGCGGCGGGATCGGTCAGGTCCGCCCCCGCTCGCAGGGCGTGCAGGGTCGCGACCCGGTACATGGCGCCGGTATCGAGATAGGCGGCGCCAAGGCGGCGGGCGAGCCGCTTGGAGACGGTGGACTTGCCGGTGCCAGACGGGCCGTCCATGGCGACGATCAGGGAGCTCACAGGCCCACCGCCTGGTAGAGGCCGCCGACTTCCTTGCGGCCGAGCACCCGCAGGGTGCCGGGTCGCTGGTCGCCGAGCGCGACGGGTCCGATGTCGGTGCGGACCAGGCGGATCACGGGGTGGCCGACGGCGTCGAGCAGGCGGCGCACGATGTGCTTGCGGCCCTCATGCAGTTCGAGGCGGACGAGGGACTGGCCCTCGTTTACCTGCAGGAGCGCGAAGGAATCGACCTTGGCGGGGCCGTCGTCGAGTTCGACGCCGGCGCGCAGCTGCTTGCCGATACCGCGCGGGAGGACGCCCTTGACGGTGGCGAGGTAGGTCTTGGTCACCTCGTAGGAGGGGTGCATGAGCCGGTGGGCGAGCTCGCCGTCGTTGGTGAGCAGCAGCAGCCCTTCGGTGTCGGCGTCGAGCCGGCCGACGTGGAAGAGGCGTTGTCCGGCGGCGACGCGTTCGGAGACGATGTCGCCGACGCAGGGGCGGCCGAGGTCGTCGGACATGGTGGACTGCCAGCCGCGCGGCTTGTTGAGCACGAGGTGGACGAGGTCCTTGTTGACGACGACGCGCACGCCGTCGACGCGGACGACGGCGTTCTCGGGGTCCACGCGCAGGCCCTGTTCGGTGACGATGGAGCCGTCGACCTCGACGCGGCCGGCGGCGATGAGTTCCTCGGCGGCGCGGCGGGACGCCACTCCGGCCTGGGCGAGGACCTTCTGCAGGCGCATGCCTTCGCCGGCGGGCAGTTGGGGGCGCTCGGCGGCGTGCTGGTGCCGGGCGGGTTTGGCGTTGCTGATCTTGGGGAGGGCCGCCGGGCGCTGGGCCTGGGGCTTGGGGGCGGCGGGACGGCCGCGCTTGTTGAGCGGGGTGTCGCCCTTGCGGTGTGCCTTCTTGGGCGTGGCCGCGCGGGCGGCGGGTTCGCCCCGTCGTTCGCGCGGGGGGTTCCCCGCGCGGGAGGTGGTCTTTCTGCGGTCCGGTGTGCCATCACGGCGAGCGGGCTTGTGCACTTTTTTCCTGTCTCAATCGGGATCGAACGGCGCGGGCGAGGTGGACTCGGTGCGCGGGTTCCTTCCCATTCTCGCAAATCGTGGGTCGGCCTCGAGACTTTCGCTGATGTCGTCGATCACATCGACGTCCGGGAGCAGCGGCGCGAGGGGCGGCAGGTCCTGCAGGGAGGCCAGGCCGAGGCGTTCGAGGAACAGTTCGGTGGTGACGTAGCGGGTGCCGCCGGTCTCGGGGTCGGTGCCGTCCTCGGCGATCAGGTCGCGGGCCAGGAGGGTGCGCATGACGCCGTCGACGTTGACGCCACGGACGGCGCTGACGCGGGCGCGGGTGACGGGCTGGCGATAGGCGACGACGGCGAGGGTTTCGAGGGCGGCACGGGTGAGCTTGGTGCGGGCGCCGCCCTGCAGGAGCCGTTCGACGTACGGGGCGTAGTCACGGCGGGTGTAGAAGCGCCAGCCGTCGCCGGCGTAGCGCAGGTCGATGCCCGAGCCGCGCGCGTCGAGGTCGGCCGCCATGCGGTGCAGGGTGGTCTCGACGCGGGTGGCGGTGACGCCGATCGCGTCGGCGAGCTGGGCGTTGGGGGCGGGGGTGTCGACGACGAGGAGCAGCGCCTCGAGGGCGGCGGCGAGTTCGTCGTCGGTCATCTCGAGCAGTTCGGCGTCGAGTCCGCGCGGGTCGGGGTCCGGCGTGTCGCTGCTCACCCGTAGTCCTCCTCGAATGTGGTGACGGCGTCGTCGTTCTCGCCGGTCCAGGCCACCTGAAGCGGCCCGAGCGGCTCGGGTTGGTCGAAGGTGACGGCTCGTTCGCGGTAGAGCTCGAGCAGCGCGAGGAACCGGGCGACGATCTGCAGGCTGTTGTCGCATTCGGCGACGAGTTGGCCGAAGGTGGCCCAGGTGCCGGCGCCGTGGGCGCGCAGCAGGATGAGCAGGCGGGCGGCCTGCTCGGGGACGGAGACCCGGGGGGTGTGGAGATGGTCGAGGCCGACGCGGGGTGGCGGCTTGGGCCGGAAGGCGGCGGCGGCGATCTCGGCGAACCGGGCCGCGTCGACGCCGAGGACGACCTCGGGCACCAGGTTCTCGTACTGCGGTTCGAGCGAGACCGCGCGTGGGTAGCGGCGCAGGGCGGCGGCTTCGAACTCGGCGAACAGGTCGGCGATCTGTTTGAAGGCGCGGTATTGCAGCAGGCGGGCGAAGAGCAGGTCGCGGGCCTCGAGCAGGGCGAGGTCCTCGGGGTCGTCGACGTCGCCGGAGGGCAGGAGGCGGGCGGCCTTGAGGTCGAGCAGGGTCGCGGCGACGACGAGGAACTCGGTGGTCTGGTCGAGTCCCATCTCGGGGCCGAGGGCGCGGGTGTAGGCGATGAACTCGTCGGTGACCTCGTGCAGGGCGACCTCGGTGACGTCGAGGCGGTGCTGGGAGATCAGGGTGAGCAGCAGGTCGAAGGGGCCCTCGAAGTTGCGCAGCCGTACCTGGAAGCCCGCGGGGGGCGGGGCGGGGCGGGCAGGGTCGGGCGCGGCCGGGCCGGGGGTGTCGACGGTCACGGGCTATCGGCCGGAGCGGTGGATCACTTCGCGGGCCAGGGCCCGGTAGGACTCGGCGCCGGCGGACTTCGGCGCCCAGGTGGTGATGGGTTCTCCGGCGACGCTGGTCTCGGGGAACCGGACGGTGCGGGCGATGACGCTGTCGTAGACGAGGTCGCCGAAGACCTCGACGACCCGGGACATCACCTCGCGGGCGTGCAGGGTGCGCGAGTCGAACATGGTCACGAGGATCCCGGCGAGGCTGAGCTTGGGGTTGAGCCGGTCGCGCACCTTGTCGACGGTGTCGTTGAGCAGGGCCAGTCCGCGGAGGCTGAAGTACTCGCATTCCATCGGGATGATCACCGCGTCGGCGCAGGCAAGGGCGTTGACGGTGAGCAGGCCGAGGGACGGCTGGCAGTCGACGAGGATGTAGTCGTAGCGGTCGAGGACGGGGTACAGGGCGCGGCCGAGGGCTTGTTCGCGGCCGACCTCGGAGACGAGCTGGATCTCGGCGGCGGACAGGTCGATGTTGCTGGGCAGCAGGTCCAGGCCTTCGACGCGGGTGTGCAGCAGTACGTCGTCGACGGAGACGCCGCGTTCGACGAGGAGGTTGTGCACGGTCAGGTCGAGGTCGTGGTGGGCGACACCGAGACCGGCGGACAGGGCGCCCTGCGGGTCGAGGTCGACGAGCAGGACGCGGCGGCCGTATTCGGCGAGCGAGGCACCGAGGTTGATGGTCGAGGTGGTCTTGCCGACCCCGCCCTTCTGGTTGCACATCGCGATGATCTTCGCGGGCCCATGGCTGGGCAGCGGCTGCGGTTCCGGGACGTGCCGGCGGGGCCGGCCGGTGGGGCCGAGCTCGGCCTCGGGTTCCGCGGTGTGGGTGTGCTCCGGGCCGGCGTGTGCCGCGTCGGCGCCGGGGCGGCCGTGGAGCAGGGCGTGCTGTGCTGCCGGCGCTGTGTCCGCTGCGGGCGGTTGTGGTGTCCCCACTATCCCCTGCTCCCCCTGTCCTGCTCGCTCGGCTGTCGGATCAACGCTACCGCTTCGGGTGGTGCGATGGCGCCGTGGACACGCCCTGCCGTCGCGGGCGCTATCGGGCGCGGGGGTGGGCCCCGGCCCACACCTCGCGCAGCGCACCGGCTGTGACCTGCGTGTAGATCTGTGTGGTGGTCACCGAGGCATGGCCGAGCAGTTCCTGCACCACGCGCACGTCGGCGCCGCCGTCGAGGAGGTGGGTGGCGAAGGAGTGGCGCAGGGTGTGCGGGGAGACGGCGGCGGTGACCCCGGCGCGGGTGGCGGCGGTCTGCAGCACCTGCCAGGCGCTCTGCCGGGACAGGCGGCCGCCGCGGGCGTTGAGGAACAGTGCGGGGGTGCGGCCGGTGGCCAGGGCGGGCCGGCCCCGCACGAGATAGGCGTCGACGGCGGCCAGGGCGGGCCGGCCGACCGGCACGACGCGTTGCTTGCCGCCCTTGCCGCGCAGGAGCACCGACCGGTTGGTGGTGTCGAGGTCGTCGACGTCGAGGCCGACGGCCTCGGAGATGCGTGCCCCGGTGGAGTACAGCAGTTCGAGCAGCGCCCGGTCGCGCAGGTCGCGCGGCCCGTCGGCGCTGGTGCCCGCGGAGCCGAGGATGGCCAGCACGTCGGCGACGGACAGGGCCTTGGGCAGGCGCCGGCCCGCGGCGGGGGGTTTGACGGCGCGGGCGACGTCGACGGGGGTGCGGCCTTCGGTGGTGGCGAAGCGGTGCAGTCCGCGCACGGCGACGAGGGCGCGGGCGGCGGAGCTGGCCGCGAGGGCGGGCCTGCCGCGGTCGGGGTCGCCTCGGCGCAGCGCGGTGACGAAGTCGCCGACGTGCTCTTCGCGGACGTCGGCGAGGTCGTCGATGCCGCGGTCGGTGAGGTGGTCGAGGTAGCGGGTGAGGTCGCGCCGGTAGGACGCCAGGGTGTTGGGGGCGGCGCCGCGCTCGACGGTGAGGTGGTCGAGGTAGGCGTCGAGCTGGCGGGCGAGCACCGCGTCAGTTCCCGTCGCGCTTGGTGCGCAGCAGGGCGCGGGGCCGGTCGGGCCACTCGGCCCCGGCGGGGCGCAGGGCGCCCGCGTCGCGGCGGGTGGCGGCGAGGGCGAGGATCCCCGACACGGCGGTGGCGTTGACGATCCGGCCGCCGAGCACCATGGCGACGGCCTCGGCGACGGGGACGCGGCGGATCTCGAGGTCCGCCTCCTCGTGTTCGGGGTCGGGCCGGTCGGCCTCGGACAGGCCCCGGGCCGCGTACACGCGCACGGCCTCGTCGGTGAATCCCGGCGAGAGGGCGAGGTCGACGAGCAGGTCCCAGCGGGCGGCGGCCAGGCCGGTCTCCTCGGCGAGTTCCCGGCGGGCCGCGTCGAGCGGGTCCTCGCCGGGCGCGTCGAGCAGCCCGGCGGGCAGCTCCCAGAGGCGGTGGCCGAGCGGGTGGCGGTACTGGTGGATCAGGATCAGCCGGTCCTGCTCGTCGACCGCGGCGATCGCGACGGCGCCGTGGTGTTCGACCACCTCCCGTTCGGCCTCGTGCCCGTCGGGCATGGCGACCCGGTCCACACGCAGCGACACGATCGCGCCGGTGTAGATCCGGCGCGTGGACAGCGTCCGGAACTCGTGTCGCTGCGTCACGGTCGGCTACTTGCCGCCGGCGGTGGCGTTCTCGGACGTGGTGACGACCGCGTCGCCGCCGTCCACGTCGACCTCGTCCGCGTCGTCGCCGTGCACGTCCACGGGCAGGCGCTCGGCGGCCTTGTACCGCAGCGCGGCTGCGATGAACGCGGAGAACAGCGGGTGCGGGCGGGTGGGGCGGCTCTTGAGCTCGGGATGCGCCTGGGTGGCCACGAAGAACGGGTGCAGGTCGGCGGGGTACTCGACGAACTCGACGAGATGCCCGTCCGGGGAGGTGCCCGAGAACCTCAGGCCCGACTTGGCGATCCGGTCGCGGTAGGCGTTGTTGACCTCGTAGCGGTGGCGGTGCCGCTCGGAGACCTGCTCGCCGCCGTAGGCGCGGGCGACGACCGAGCCCTTGGCGAGTACGGCCGGGTAGGCGCCGAGCCGCATCGTGCCGCCGAGATCGGCCTCGCCGGCGACGGCCTGCTCCTGATCGGCCATCGTGGAGATCACCGGATGGGTGGTGTCGGGATCGAACTCGGCGGAGTTCGCGTCGGTGATGCCCACCGAGCGGGCCGCCTCGATGACCACGCACTGCAGGCCCAGGCACAGGCCGAGCAGCGGGATCTTGCGGGTGCGGGCGTAGCGGATCGCGCCGAGTTTGCCCTCGATGCCGCGGATGCCGAAGCCTCCGGGGATCAGGACCGCGTCCACGTCGCCGAGCGCGGCCTGGGCGCCGGCCTCGGTCTCGCAGTCGTCGGAGGGCACCCAGCGGATGTCGACCTTGGCGCGGTGCGCGAAACCACCGGCGCGCAGCGCCTCGGTGACCGACAGGTAGGCGTCGGGCAGGTCGACGTACTTGCCGACGAGCGCGACCCGCACGGTCTCACGCGGCTGGTGCACCCGGTCGAGCAGGTCGCCCCACACGGTCCAGTCCACGTCGCGGAACGGCAGGCCGAGCTGGCGGACGACGTAGGCGTCGAGTCCTTCGCGGTGCAGGACCTTGGGGATGTCGTAGATCGACGGGGCGTCGGGGCAGGAGATGCAGCCGTCGACGTCCACGTCGCACATCAGCGCGATCTTCGCCTTGAGGGCGGCGGGGACCTCCCGATCGCAGCGCAGCACCAGCGCGTCGGGCTGGATGCCGATGTTGCGCAGCGCCGCCACCGAGTGCTGGGTGGGCTTGGTTTTCAGCTCACCCGACGGGGCCAGATAGGGCACGAGGGAGACGTGCAGGAAGAAGACGTTGCCGCGGCCGACGTCGTGACGGACCTGACGGGCCGCCTCGAGGAACGGTTGGGACTCGATGTCGCCGACGGTGCCACCGATCTCGGTGATGATCACGTCGGGAACGTTGCCGTCCTTGTCGGGGCCGGCCATCGCCATGATCCGGTTCTTGATCTCGTCGGTGATGTGCGGGATCACCTGGACGGTGTCGCCGAGGTATTCGCCGCGCCGCTCCTTGGCGATGACCGTGGAGTAGATCTGGCCGGTGGTGACGTTGGCGGCGGCGTTGAGATCGCGGTCGAGGAAGCGTTCGTAGTGGCCCACGTCCAGGTCGGTTTCGGCGCCGTCCTCGGTGACGAAGACCTCGCCGTGCTGGAAGGGGTTCATGGTGCCGGGGTCGACGTTCAGGTAGGGGTCGAGCTTCTGCATGGTCACGCGCATGCCGCGCGCGGTGAGAAGAGCGCCCAGGCTCGATGCCGTCAGCCCCTTGCCCAGTGAGGAGGCGACGCCCCCGCTGACGAAGATGTGCTTGGTGGCGGTACGCGAGTGGCGTGACTGTGGCAAAGAAGCTCCCGTGACGTCTGGTGCAGGACTTCGGACTGATGACGGAACTGCTGGGGCCTGCACGACCCACGGAACTTCACGGTAACACCTGTCGTGGGTCCCGCGTGCACGACTCGCCCGGATCGGACGGGGATCACACCGTTCGCCGCGCCGCGCCCGTCAGCGGGCGGCGGTTCCGACGGTGACGGCGCCGGCGTTGGGGCCGGTTCC